>NZ_BAAAPH010000001.1:299587-314088 GCF_039531045.1 Kribbella hippodromi
TCAGCTGGAAGGGACCGGCGCAGCCCGGAAGGGACCGGCGTCAGCTGGAAGGCCCGGTGTCAGCTGGAAGGGACCGGCGCAGCCCGGAAGGGACCGGCGTCAGCTGGAAGGCCCGGCGTCAGCTGGAAGGGACCGGCGCAGCCCGGAAGGGACCGGTGTCAGCTGGAAGGTCCGGCGCTAGCCCGGAAGGGACCGGCGGCAGCCGGCAGGTCCGGCGCAGCCCGGAAAGGGGGGTACGGCGCTGAGCCGGCGGTGGGTGGTTAGCGCGCGTAGCGGGTGCGGTGAGGAGCGAAGCGACGAGGAGAGCGGCCGCGGAGCACGCGAGGGGCGGTTGGTTAGTCGTAGATGCGGCGTAAGCGCAAGGTCATTGAGTTTTCGATGTGGCGGGTCATGGCGGCTTCGGCGGCGGTGGGGTCGCCGGAGGTGATGGTGTCGACGAGGAGGCGGTGTTCGGTGAGTACTTCGGGGCCGATGTCTCGGTCGTAGTGGAGACGGAAGATGTGCAGGTGGCAGTGGGTGCGTTCGAAGGCCAGCCGCACCTGTTCGCTGCCGGACAGCGACGCGATGAGGGAATGGAATCGGTTGTCGTGGGCGGTGAGGGACTTGTAGCCGGCGTAGTCGATTGAGGTGGGTTCGACTGCGTTGGCGAGTTCGGCTTCCAGCCGGGCGCGGCCGTCGGGGGAGATCAGTTCGGCGGCCCGGCGTGCGGCCCACGGCTCCAAGAGCAGGCGGAAGCGGTACAGGTCGTCGAACTCCTCCAGGGTCAGCAGCGGAGTCGCGCGGTAGCCCTTCAGCGGTTCCTTGACCGCCAGGCCCTCCGATTCGAGCCGGGCCAGGGCTTCGCGGACCGGTGTCGACGACACCTGGAACTCCCGCGCCAGCCCGTCGATCGAGATCCGCGCCCCCGGCCGGATGACGTGGTCCATCAGCATCGTCTTGATCGCCTCGTACACGTCGTCGACCAGCATCTGCCGCCGCAACACCCGCCGATCCACCCCCACCTCCGCCGCAGCTCCCGCGCCCAGCGCCGCCCCTACGCCCGCCGCAGATCCCGCGCCCAGCGTCGCTCCCGCGCCCGCCGCGGTTCCCGCGCCCAGCGCCGCCGCCGACTGCTCCACGATCGAAGGCGCTCCCGCCGGCGGTTGGGATGCCCCGGCCGTCCGCGCCGGTTCGGCCGTGCCCGCGACCGGCGACGTTCCCGCTGCCTCTGCGACCGGCGCCGTTCCCGCCGCCTCCGTGACCGGCGCCGTTCCTGCTGCCTCCGTGGCCGGTGTTTCGGCCGGGCCTGTGGGGTCGGTTTGGCTCGGGGGTTCGGCCATTTGGTTCTCCGGAATCTGGTCGCGGTCTTGACCCCGTCGGGCAGGTTTCGGCAGGGTAACACTGGTAATCATGCATCATGCACGATTCTGGCCGGTGTGAGCTATGGGGAGGCACGGACGATGGTGAGGTTCGAACGGATCGGCGTGCTGCCTGAGCCCGGTGACAACGTGGCGATCGCCTCGCAGCGGCTCGACGCCGGCACCGTGATCGAGCTCGACGGCGCGGCGGTCACCCTGCCGCACACCGTGCTCGAAGGGCACCGCTTCGTAGTCACCCCGGTCCCCACCGGCGCGGCCTTGACCTCCTGGAACACCGCGTTCGCCCGCGCCTCCCGCGACCTGGTCCCCGGTGACTACGTGTGTACGCCGACCAGCCTCGCCGCCGTCACCGCCCGCGGCGTGGAGGGACTGCCCAAACAACCCTCAGCAACCAACGAACCCCTCGACCCCTACGAACTGAACGAATCCGCACTGCACTTCGGCGCCCAGGTGACAAGTGTCGAGCAACCCGGCACCTTCCTCGGCTACCCGCGCGAACAAGGCCCAGCCGGCACCCGGAACCATGTCGTACTCCTCGCCACCAGCTCCCGCAGCAGCGGCTTCGTCACCGAGCTGGCCCGCCGGTTCGATGGTGCCGACGCGGGCGATGGCGTCGTACCGGTCGCGCACACCGAGGGCGGCGAGGACGACGTACCGAACAACCTGCACTTCCTGCTCGCCACCTTGGCAGGATTCACGCTCAACCCGAACGTCGGCGCGGTGCTGATCGTCGACACCGAGGGTGATGTCGTCTCCGGCCAGGCGATCAAGGACTTCATGGCCGAGCACGACTACCCGGCGCTCAAGGTGCCGCACGCGTACTTCACCCGGAAGGCCGGCTTCGAGCACGACCTGACCGCCGCCGGCGCGCTGATCGAGCCGTGGCTGCCGGTCGTCGACGCCCAGCCGCGGGTCGAGGTGCCGCTCGCGGACCTCAAGATCGCGCTGCAGTGCGGCGGCTCCGACGCGTTCTCCGGGATCTCCGCGAACCCGCTCGCCGGCCAGGTCAGCGCGGAGGTGATCCGGCACGGCGGCACCGCGGTACTCGCCGAGACCGATGAGCTGATCGGCGCCGAGCCGTACGTACTGAAGAACGTCCGCGACCTCGCCACCGCGAAGCGCTTTCTGGCCACGATCAAGTCGTTCAAGGAGCGGGTCGGCTGGCACGGGCACACCGCCGAGGGCAATCCGTCGGGCGGCAACGTGTACCGGGGGCTCTACAACATCGTGCTCAAGTCGATCGGAGCCGCCCGCAAGCTGCCCCGCGAAGTACGCCTCGATCACGTCATCGACTACGCGGAGCCGCTGCCCGGCAACGGCTATATCTTCATGGACAGCCCGGGCAACGACCTCGAATCGGTCGCGGGCCAGATCGGCAGCGGCTGCAATCTGATCTTCTTCACCACCGGCAACGGATCGATCACCAACTTCCCGTTCGTCCCGACGCTCAAGTTCGTCACGACGACTGCCAGGTACGAGCGGCTGCGCGCCGAGATGGACGTTGACGCCGGCAAGTACCTCACCGGTACGACGATGGCCGACCTGACCGCGGAAACCTTCGACCTGGTCGTACGCGTCGCCTCCGGCGAGAAGAGCGCGGGGGAGAAGGCCGGCCACAGCCAGGTGTCGATCTGGCGGAACTGGAGGCAGACCGGTCCGCGCGAAGGCATCTCGATCAGTACGGACGGCCGGATGAGCCGTACGCTCGCCGACCTCCCGGCCGAGGACCGCGACGCCCCGCTCGACGGCATGCCACACCAGGGGCTGACCTCGGATGGGCGTACGAGCACCGAACTGCTCCGCGTAGACGACCGCCTCGTACCGGAAGCCGTCGGCCTGATCTTGCCGACCAGCCTCTGTTCGGGCCAGATCGCGTTGCGAATCGCGGCCCAGGCCGAGCTGGAGAAGTGGGCCGGCGACTCGGTCACGCGGATGGTCGCGCTCCCGCACACCGAAGGTTGTGGCAGCAGCGGCGGCGCGTCCGAGGAGACGTTCGCGCGGATCATGCTCGGCTACCTCCTGCACCCGAACACACGGATGGCGCTGCTCCTGGAACACGGGTGCGAGAAGACCCACAACGACTACTTCCGTTCCCGTCTGGTCGAGGCAGGCGCTGATCCGGCCCGCTTCGGCTGGGCGAGCATCCAGGCCGACGGCGGTCTGGACGCGGTCGGCGGCCGGGTCAAGGAGTGGTTCAACGGGTTCCAGTTGGCTGCGCCGGTCGATGAGGTCGGCGACCTTGGCGCACTCACGATCGGGCTGGAGGCGCGCGGCCAGTTCTCGGACACGACCGCGGAAGCGCTCGCGTTGATCGGTCGCGAGATCGTCGGCTCCGGCGGTTCCGTCGTACTGTCGTCGCGTGGCGCACTGCTCGCCGACAACACGTTCCGGGCCGCGGCGTTCGGCTCGACGGACCCGGTTGGGCCGACGATCGCGCACGGGCAGCGGCTCGCGGCGCCGGGCTGGCACGTGATGCGGATGCCGGGCACGGACTGGATGGAGACCGCCACCGGGTTCGGTGCGACCGGTGTGCAGCAGATCCTCGCGCATGTTGCCGGCGGCACCTTGTCGGCGCAGCGGTTCGTACCAGTCGTTGAATTCAGCAACGATCCGGAGACGGTCGCGACGTACGGCGACGACCTGGACGCGGTCGCGACCGGTGCCGCCGCCGAACAGGCCCGGATCGGGCTGGACACGATCGCCGCGGTCGCCAGTCGCCGCCTCGTTCCCAAAGCTGTTGCCTCTGGCAACGTCGGTTTCCAGATCACCCGCGGTTTGCTCGGTACGTCGATGTGACTGTGCAGTTGAACTGAAAGGCATGTCCATGCACTTGGTCCGTTATCTGTCCCCGGTCGATGGCCGGCCGATTCCCGGTGTGCGTACCGGCGACACGGTGGCTCCGCTGGAGGGCGTGAACAGCTTCGCCGAGCTGCTGCGGCTTCCGCTCGCCGAGCTGCAGGCAGCAGTCGGCAAGGTCGGTGCCGAGTTGCCGGCCGCCGGGCTGACCTTCCTGCCGCCGCTCGACGGGCGGGGCGAGGTGTGGTGCGCGGGCGTCACGTACGAGCGGTCGCGCGGCGCCCGGATGGAGGAGAGCAGCGAGCAGTCGGTGTACGACAAGATCTACACCGCCGAGCGACCCGAGCTCTTCCAGAAGGCGCCGGCCTGGCGGGTGGTTGTGGACGGCGAACCGGTCGGGATCCGGGCCGATTCGGGGCATGACGTACCTGAGCCGGAGCTGGCAGTAGTTGCCAACAGCCACGGTGAGATCGTCGGGTACACGATCTGCAACGACATGAGCTCGCGCTCGATCGAGGGCCTCAACCCGCTGTACGTACCGCAGGCGAAACTGTTCGCCGGTGGATGCGCGCTGGCGTCGGGCATCCGCCCCGCGTGGGAGGTCGCCGACCCGAAGGACCTCGGGATCAAGCTGGTGATCGAACGGGACGGTACGGAGGTGTTCGCGGAGCGCACTTCGACGGCGAAACTGGTCCGTGAGTTGCCCGAGTTGATCGACGTACTGTTCCTGCCGAACGACTTCCCGGACGGGGTGATCCTTGCCACCGGCACCGGAATCGTCCCCGACCTGGACTTCGCCCTGACCGAAGGCGACGTCATCACCATCACCATCGACGAACTCGGCACCCTGACCAACACCGTGGCAACCGGCCGCGACCCGTTCGAGTTCCTGGCCACCGCCAATCTGGAAGGAAAACGATGACCTCGGACACCACCCCCGCTCAGCTTGAGCAGGCGCTTGCCGCGGCTGCCGGAGCCGCGCCCGCCTTTGGCGCTTCTGAACCCTCCGTGCGGTCCGGGTGGATTCGCGCCGTCGCGGACGCGCTGGATGCAGCCAAGGGTGAGCTGGTGCCGATCGCGATGCGGGAGTCATCCCTCCCTGAAGCACGGCTCACCGGCGAGGTCGCGCGCAGCACCGGCCAGCTCCGGATGTTCGCCGACGCCCTCGAAGAAGGCTCCCTGCTGGAAGTCACCATCGACACTGCCGACGCGCAAGCCAAACCGGTCCCACGCCCAGACCTCCGCCGCGTACTGGTCCCCCTCGGACCGGTCCTGGTATTTGCCGCCAGCAACTTCCCGTTCGCGTTCAGCGTCTGCGGCGGCGACACCGCGTCCGCCCTCGCCGCCGGCTGCCCGGTCATCGTCAAAGCACACCCGGGCCACCCTGAGCTTTCCGTACGCACAGCCGCCGTCATGATCGACGCGCTGAAACAAGCCGGCGCACCCGACGGTACGTTCGGCCTGATCACCGGCTTCGACGTCGGCGTCACCGCACTGAAGGACCCGCGGATCACCGCCGCCGGCTTCACCGGTTCGGTACCGGCAGGCAAGGCACTGCACGAGATCGCGGTCACCCGCCCGGAGCCGATCCCGTTCTACGGCGAGCTCGGCAGCTTGAACCCGGTGTTCGTCACCCAGGCCGCGATCGATGCCCGCGGCAAGGACATCGCGACCGGGTACGTGGGATCGTTCACCCTCGGCGTTGGGCAGTTCTGTACGAAGCCCGGCCTGCTCTTCGTACCCTCCGGCCATGGTCTGCAGGACCAACTCGTCGAGGCGGTCGGCGGAATCGCCCAGGCGCCGATGCTGAACGACCGCATCGAATCCGGCTTCACCTCCGGTCTGGACCGGCTGGAGAAAGTCGAAGGTGTCCGGGTCTGGTCAACCGGCGCCGGCGCGACGTTGCTTCAGACAACTGTTTCTGAGCTGCTCGCCCGCCGTGACGAGATCCTCGAGGAATGCTTCGGCCCGGTGTCGATTGTTGTCGAGTACAACGATCGTGACGAACTTCTGCAGGCCGTCGAGGCCTTCGACGGAAACCTGACCGCGACGCTGCACGCCGAGGACTCCGACGCTGATCTGGCTCGCGAGCTTCTCCCGTCGCTGACCGCGCGCGCCGGCCGCGTGCTCTGGAACGGCTGGCCCACCGGCGTCGCCGTCTCCTGGGCGCAGCACCACGGCGGGCCGTTCCCGTCGACGGTCGGCTCGATTCACACCAGTGTCGGCGTGACCGCGGCTCGTCGCTTCCAGCGGCCGGTCGCGTACCAGGACGCGCCTGACGCGGTGCTTCCGGACGTACTGAAGGACTCCAACCCGGCCGGGATCACCCGCCGGGTGAACGGGACCGTGACCACAGCTGAGGTGACGCGATGACCGACCTTCCACCCACCAACGACGGGTCACCCACCAACGACGGGCCACCTAACGACGGGCACCCCATCGACGACCGGCCGCCGACGAACGATCCGGGCGAGGGCAACGTCCTGGCCGGTGAAGGGGCGCCGGCCTCGACCGGGCGCCGCAGCTTCGACCACTGGTTCGGCGAGAAGGGCCGGAACGGGTTCATCCACCGGTCCTGGATGAAGTCGCAGGGCTTCTCCGAGGAGGCGTTCGACGGCCGCCCGGTGATCGGCATCTGCAACACCTGGTCCGAGCTGACCCCGTGCAACGCGCACCTGCGCCGGCTCGCCGACTCGGTCAAGCGCGGCGTCTGGCAAGCCGGGGGATTCCCGCTCGAGTTCCCGGTGATGTCGCTCGGCGAGACCCTGCTGCGACCGACCGCGATGCTCTTCCGGAACCTGCTCAGCATGGACGTCGAGGAATCGCTGCGCGGCAATCCGCTCGACGGCGTCGTCTTGCTGACCGGGTGCGACAAGACCACGCCGGGCTCGATCATGGGCGCCGCGAGCGTCGATCTGCCGACTGTGGTCGTCACCGGCGGTCCTATGTTGAACGGTAAATTCCGCGGCTGTGACATCGGCTCGGGGACAGCGGTCTGGCGGTTCACCCAGGACCTGAACGCCGGCCGGATGTCGGAGGAGGACTTCGCCGCGGCCGAGGCCGGGCAGTCGCGCAGCAACGGCCACTGCATGACCATGGGCACCGCGTCCACGATGGCCTGCATGGCCGAGGCGCTCGGTCTGCAGCTGACCGGCTCCGCGGCGATCCCGGCCGTCGACTCGCGCCGGTACGTGATCGCGCAGAAGTCCGGTCAGCGGATCGTCGAAATGGTCAAGGAGGACCTCAAGCCGAGCGACATCCTGACCCGGGACGCGTTCGCGAACGCGGTCCGCGCGAACGCGGCGATCGGTGGTTCGACCAACTTTGTCATCCATCTGCTCGCGATCGCCGGCCGGGTCGGCGTCGACGTGACGCTGGACGACATCGACGAGTGGGCCCGGGGCGTACCGTGGCTGGTCGACCTGCAGCCGTCCGGCAAGTACCTGATGGAGGACTTCTACTACGCCGGCGGTCTGCCCGCGGTGATGAAGGAGATCCTGCCGCTGCTCAAGACCGACGCGATCACGGTCACCGGGAAGACGATCGGCGAGAACGTCGCGAACGCGGAGCGGATCGAGGCGACAATCCCAGGTGCCGCGCCGGGCAGTCAGACGTACGCGGTGATCCGGCCGGTCGGCGATCCGCTCGGTAGTGGCGCCGGCACCGCCGTACTGAAGGGGAATCTCGCGCCCGACGGGGCCGTGATCAAGCAGTCGGCGGCGTCGGAGCGGCTGTCGCGGCATCGCGGCAAGGCGCTGGTGTTCAGCAGCATCGAGGAGTACGACAAGGCGGTCGAGGACCCGGACCTCGAGGTCGACGAAGACACCGTGCTGGTACTGCAGAACGCCGGCCCGCGCGGGTACCCGGGAATGCCCGAGGTCGGAAACATGACGATCCCGCGCAAGCTGGCCGAGATCGGTGTGGACGACATGGTGCGGATCTCCGATGCGCGGATGAGCGGGACGGCGTACGGGACTGTCGTACTGCATGTGACGCCGGAAGCGGCGGTTGGCGGGCCGTTGGCGCTGGTACGGACCGGCGACTGGATCGAGCTGGACGTACCGGCGCGACGTCTTCATCTGGATATTTCGGACGAGGAACTGGAGAAGCGGCGCGCGGATTGGCAACCACCAACACCGCCGACCGACCGCGGCTGGGCCCGCCTGTACGTAGATCACGTCACCCAGGCGAACCAAGGCTGCGACCTGGACTTCCTGGTCGGCCGCACCGGCTCAGCCGTCGCGAGACAGAGCCACTGATGCCCGAATTGGGAATATTTGAAGCCGTCCGTGGTTTGCGGCCCGCGGGGACTCTCCCGCAGGTCACCCCGATCCGGCGGGTCCTCACCGATCTGCCGGTCTCGGCCGACCCGTACGCGGACGCCCGCACCGCCCTCGAACCGCTCCGCGACCGCATCCACCCCGGCGTCCGGATCGCGGTGACGGCCGGCAGCCGCGGCATCCACGACCTCGTACCAGTCGTGAAAGCAGCCGTCGACTGGCTCCGCGACGCCGGCGCGGACCCCTTCGTCACCCCCGCGATGGGCTCCCACGGCGGCGCCACCGCCGACGGCCAGCGCGAGATGCTCGAAGGACTGGGCATAACCCAGCAAACCGTTGGCGCCCCCATCGAAGCAACCATGGAAACAGTTGTCATCGGCACCCTCCCCGACGGCACCGAGGTCCACCACGACGCGCTCGCAGCGAAAGCCGACGGCGTACTCCTCGTGAACCGGATCAAACCGCACACCGACTTCCGCGGCCCGATCGAAAGCGGTATCGCGAAGATCCTCGCCATCGGCCTCGGCAATCACCGCGGCGCCGCGTCCCTGCACGCCGGCGGCATCCCAGCCCTCGGCGGCAACATCGAAGCCGCCGCCCGGATGATCGTTGCACAAGGCAAAATTCTCGGCGGTCTAGCCATCCTCGAAAACGCCCGTGAACAAACCGCTTCAGTAGAGTTGCTCGAAGCAACCGGAATCGCGGAATCGGCCGAAAACGCCTTACTGCAAAAGGCATCCAGCCTGCTCGGACGTCTTCCCTTCGACGAACTCGACGTCCTGGTAGTCGACGAACTCGGCAAAGACAAGTCCGGCGCCGGGATGGACACGAACGTCATCGGCCGTTGCTGGGTGCACGGAATCCCGGAGTTCGAATCACCGTCGATCGCCGCGATCAGCGTCCATTCGCTCTCACCCGCATCGCACGGCAACGCCTCCGGCCTCGGTCTGGCCGATGTGATCCCGGCGCGCCTGCTGGAGCAGATCGACCTGCACGCCAGCTACGTGAACGCGTTGACCTCCGGCGCCGGCGGGGCGCGACGCTCGCGGTTGCCGATGGTGATGGAAGACGACGAGGCGGCCGTACTCGCGGCTGTCACGATGTGCGGGCGGCGGCACTGGTCCGAGCTCCGGCTGGCCCGGATCAGGGACACGTTGTCGCCGAACGAGTTGATGGTGACCCCGGCGCTGCTCACCGAAGCGGCCGAACGATTCGACCTGGAGATCACCGGTACGGCGCGCGAGCTGACGTCGTCCGGTCAGCTCGGACCTTGGAGCGAGAAATGAATCTGCGTGAAGCACGTGCCCTGCTCGCCGATCGCGGCTTCCGGCCGGGGGATGATTCGGCGAAAACGTTCCCCGATGGCTCTCCGTACAAGGTGGAGATCCCCTCCTGTGAAGGCCCGCGGGTGATGACCGCGGTACTCGAAGAAGCGAAGACGCGCGGTATCACGATCGATCGGGTGTCGCAGGGCAGCGGCGTGATGATGCTGACGGACGCCGAGATCGAGGAGATGCTCTCGCTCGGCGCGTCCGCCGGCGTCGAGGTGTGCCTGTTCCTCGGGCCGCGCGGCGCGTGGGACATCGGTGGTCAGGCCAAGGTTTCGCATGCCGTCGGCGGTGTTGCCCGCGGCAACGACCAGGTGGCCGCCTCGTTGTGCGATGCCTTTCGCGCGGTCGAGCTCGGCGTACGCAGCTTGCTCGTCGGCGACCTCGGCGTACTGGAACTGCTCGGCGCGCTGAAGGTGGACGGATCGCTGCCATCGGATCTTGTTCTGAAGACCTCGGTCTTGATGCCGTTGCCCAACGCACCGACCGCCCAGTTGTACGAACGGCTCGGCGCGACCAGCTTGAACGTGTCGACCGACCTTCCGGTGCCGGTGCTGGCCGAGATCCGCTCGGTCACGACCGTACCGATCGACATGTACATCGAAGTTCCTGACGACCAGGGCGGTCACGTACGGTTCTACGACGTACCCGACATCGTCCGGGCGGCCGCGCCGGTGTACCTGAAGATGGGGCTGCGCAACGCGCCGAACATCTACCCGGTCGGCGCGCATCTCGCCGGTACGGCTGAAGCGCTTGGCCGCGAACGCGTACGCCGAGCCGAGTTGATCCTTCGGTTGCTCGCCGAACAAGATGAAGGATGAGCGATCCGCTGGTAGCGCGGCTCCGGTCCGATCTCGGCGACGGAGCAGTCGTCGACGATCCGGACGTCCTGGACAGTCATCGCAACGACCACGCCACGTTCTGTACGGCCGGTGTGCCGCGGGTGCTCGTACGCCCCGCAGCGACCTCGGAAGTGCAGGCCGTCATGCGGGCGGCGTCCGAGTTTGGCGTACCGATCGTGACGCAGGGTGCGCGGACCGGGTTGTCGGGCGCGGCGAACGCGATTGACGGCTGTCTGTTGCTGTCGACCGCGCGGATGGACCGCATCCTGGAGATCTCGGTCGAGGACCAGGTCGCGGTCGTGCAGCCGGGCGTGGTGAACGCCGACCTGTCGCGGGCCGTACTCGCGGAGGACCTGTTCTACCCGCCCGATCCGTCGTCGTGGGAGATGTCGACAATCGGCGGGAACATCGCCACCAACGCGGGCGGGCTGTGTTGCGTGAAGTACGGCGTGACCTCAGACTTCGTACGCGGTCTGGAGGTCGTGCTGGCGTCCGGAGAGGTCGTCCGGACCGGGCGGCGGGCCGCGAAGGGCGTCGCCGGGTACGACCTGACCCGCCTGATCGTCGGCTCCGAGGGCACGCTCGGCGTAGTGACTGAGGCGACCCTCGCGCTGCGGCCGGCGCCCGAGGCCGCGCTGACCGCGGCGGCGACGTTCCGGTCGATCGAGGACGGGATCGCGGCAGCCGCGGCCGTGATGGCGTCCGGGCTCCGGCCCGCGTTGCTGGAGTTCCTTGACCAGCCGACCCTGCGGGCTATCCAGGACTATCGGGATATGGGGTTGCCGGGTGACGTCGGCTCGATGTTGCTCGCGCAGTCAGATCGGGGCGTACGGGCGGCGGAGGATGTTGCGCGGATCGCTCAGATTTGTACGGCGTACGGCGCGATCGAGGTTGCCGAAGCATCCGACGCGGAGGAGTCGCGGATGCTGCTCGAAGCGCGCCGGCTGGTGAACTCGGCGCTGGAGCCGCTCGGTGTGACGTTGATCGATGATGTGTCGGTGGCGCGGTCGCAACTCGTACCGTTGCTTCGGGGGATTGCTGACATCGGCCGCGAGTATGACGTGCTGATTTGTTGCCCGGGGCATGTAGGTGACGGGAACATGCATCCGACAGTGGTTTTCGATCGTGATGACCCGGCAGCTGAGACGCGGGCGTTGGCGGCTTTTGGAGCGGTCATGGAGCTGGGGTTGCGGCTCGGCGGGACGATCACGGGGGAGCACGGGATCGGTACGCTCAAGGCCCGCTGGCTGGAGACCGAGCTCGGCCCGGTGGGCCTGGAGTTACACAGACGTATAAAACAGTCATTCGACCCTGATGGCCTCCTCAACCCGGGGAAGGTACTGCTGTGATTGACGGTGCTGCGGTGACCTGCTGTGGGTGGGGAAGGGGTTGTTGTGATTGAGGATGTGCGTCGGGTGGCGGCTGGGGTTCGGCCGTCGGCGCGGCAGGTCGCGTGGCAACGGCAGGAGCTGACCGCGTTCGTCCACTTCGGCCCGAACACGTTCTCCGGCCTGGAGTGGGGGACCGGCGTCGACGATCCGGCCATCTTCGACCCGTCCGCGCTGGACTGCTCGCAGTGGGTCTCCACCCTGGTTTCCGCCGGTTTCAAGAGCATGATCCTGACCGCCAAGCACCACGACGGTTTCTGCCTGTGGCCGAGCAAGTTCCTGTCGCATACCGTTGCCGCATCACCCTGTTCAGGCGATGTCGTCGCGGAACTGTCCACCGCCTGTCAGGCCGGCGGGCTGGGCTTCGGTGTGTACCTGTCGCCGGCGGACCTCTACCAAGAGAAGGCTCCCGGCGGGTACTACGGCAACGGCAGCCCAGCTGTTGCCTCACGCATCGGTCCGTTCGAGTACGTGGTGGATGACTACAACCGCTTCTACTTGAACCAGTTGCACGAGCTGCTGACCTCGTACGGCCCGATCGCGGAAGTCTGGCTGGACGGGGCGAATCCAACGAGTAGCGCGCAAACGTACGCGTACGAGGCCTGGTTCGATCTGATTCGGCGCCTCGCACCCGACGCGGTGATCGCGATCGGCGGGCCGGATGTGCGGTGGGTCGGCAACGAAGACGGGTTCGCGCGGGAGACCGAGTGGAGCGTCGTGCCGTTCGCCAACGGTCAGCCGGTGGCGGCGGCCACGGAACGCGAGGTGGCCGGCCCGGCGCAGTTGGCCGAAGCGGACGAACTGCGCTGGTACCCGGCCGAGGTCGGCGTCTCGATCCGGCCAGGCTGGTTCTATCACGCGGCCGAGGACACCGCGGTGAAGTCGGTGCCGGAACTACTGGACATCTATCGCAAGTCGGTCGGCCGCAACGCCGTACTCCTGCTGAACATCCCGCCCGACCAGCGCGGGTTGTTCGCCGACCCCGACGTCGAGGCCCTGACCGGTTTCGGTGCGGCCGTCCGGGCGTACTACGAGGGCTCAGTGCAGCTCCCGGGTACGGTCAACGTCCTCGACCTCCGCGAAGACATCACCTCCGGCCAGCAGGTGGAGTCGTTCGCGGTCGATGCGCTGATCGATGACGAATGGACCGAAATCGCCGCCGGCACAACCATCGGCCACCGCCGCCTCCTGACCATCGCTCCGCGGCACGTCACCGCCACGCGCGTCCGAGTCCTCTCAAGCCGCACCGACACAACCGTCTCCCTCGCACTGCACTACGACCCCCTCCTACCCACTAACTGACCCACCACCCCCGCCCCACCGCGCCTCACCGCACCGCGCCCGACCTCACCGCACCGCGCCTGACCTCACCGCACTGCACCGTGCCTGACCGCACTGCACCGCGCCACGGCTCGTCCTGCACTGCACCGCCCAGGTGGGTCGGCACCTGAGCTCGGCGTTGAGTCCCCCTGCCCGGAGTCGAACCAGGAACCGAGCCTTCGGAGGGCCCGGTGTGATTCCGTCACCAGGGGGTCTGCGGGTCATGTGTGATCTGGGTACCTAAGAACAGGTAGTGCACCGCCGAGACGCCGTACACCCGACCGCGTTCACGCTCAGGTGCACTACCCAGCCGCCTACCACTACCCGTCCTTACGTACCCTCGTCCTGCCCGCGGGTCACCGGAACGCCGCCGCGACCCGCCTGCTACTCCTGCACTGAGACCACCTGCACCCAGTCGGAGCATTCGGCCTCGCACCACACGTGATCCCCACGGTGCGCGATCCGATCACGCTGCACATGCCCGCAAGCAAGCAGTACGCGCCGCATCGAATGTCCCTGCAAAACCGGAGCACCGGTCCTGCCACCAGGCACTCGCTTCCTGTTCCTGAGGTCGGCCACGGCCGGTCCTCCTCTCTGTTTGATCGACACGAAGATCACGCACGGCGTGCGCGCCCCGTGATGATGACGTGCGGGAGGCAGGATTCGAACCTGCTCAGCCCAAAGGGCAACGGATTTACAGCCCGCCCCGCCTCTCCCACGACGGCGCTCCCACAACACCACTTCCACAACACCGCCCTCGCACGGTGCTCCCCGCGAACTGCTCTCGCACGGTGCTCCCCGCGCCGGCACTTCCACGACAGCTCTCTCGGGCGGTGCTCCCCGCGACGGCGTTCCCGCGCATCCCGTACCGGATTCGAACCGGCGATCTCCTGGCTGAGAACCAGGCGTCCTCCCACTAGACCAACGGGACTGGCAGGGCGACCGGTCCATCCCGGCCGCCCAGCGGTGAGAGCGAGACTCGAACTCGCGAGCCGACACGAAGCCGACCGACGGTTTAGCAAACCGCTGCCCCTACCAACAGGCGGATCTCACCTCAACCCCACAACGCCCAACCCACGAACCCAGCACGCCCCGCCGACCACCCGCCGCACATCGCGCCAACCTGCCAAGCGATCCCCAGCACCCCACGCCGACCACCCGACGCGCACCACGCGGCGTCAACTACCTG
>NZ_BAAAPH010000001.1:314186-558456 GCF_039531045.1 Kribbella hippodromi
TGACATGCACCACCTGACATGCACCACCTGACATGCACCACCTGACATGCACCACCTGACATGCACCACCCGGCGCCGATCACCTGACTCGCACCATCTGCCGCCCGCCATCTCCCCTGCAGACGGCGGGCGGCCTGTGGATAACCTCCCCACCTCCACCCCGCGAACTTGTACGCTTAGTGGAAAGGAAGGGGGCGCACGGCAGGCAGGCAGGCACACGACGTACCCACCTACCGGCTCAGCCCTTGACGCAGATGATCTGCTTCAGGTGGGCGACGACCTCGACCAGGTCGGACTGGGCGGCGATGACCGAGTCGATGTCCTTGTACGCCGCGGGGATCTCGTCAATCACCCCGGCGTCCTTGCGGGACTCGACACCGGCCGTCTGCGCAACCAGGTCCTCGACGGTGTACCGCCGCTTCGCCTCGTTGCGGCTCATCCGCCGGCCTGCCCCGTGCGAGGCCGAGTAGAAGGACCGCTCCGAGCCGAGCCCGCGGACAACGTACGACCCAGTGCCCATCGACCCCGGGATCAGTCCGAGATCACCGAGGCCCGCCCGGATCGCGCCCTTGCGGGTGACCAGCAGGTCAAGCCCATCGAACTGCTCCTCGGCCACGTAGTTGTGGTGGCAGGAGATCGGCTGCTCGAACCGTACCTCGACCTCGAACGACTCCCGCACTGCCTGCATCACCAGCGCGAGCATCACCGCGCGGTTCCGGGCCGCGTACTCCTGCGCCCAGGTGAGATCCCGCCGGTACGCGTCCATCTCCGGCGTACCGGACAGGAACACCGCCAGGTCACGGTCCGGCAGGTCCGCGTTGTGCGGCAGCCCGCGCGCGATCCGCATGTGCCGCTCGGCCAGTTCCTTGCCGATGTTCCGGCTGCCCGAGTGCAGCATCAGCCACACGCGGTCCTCGTCGTCGAGGCACACCTCGATGAAGTGGTTGCCGCCACCCAGCGATCCCATCTGCTGCTTGGCCTTGCGTTCCCGGTCCTGCACGCCGTCATGCAGACTCGTGAACCCACCCCACAACCGATCCCACGCCCGCGGGTCCAGCCCGAGCCGACGTACGCCGACCGGGTCCTCGTGCGCCCGGAACCCCACCGGCACAGCCGCCTCGATCCGCGACCGGATCGCCGACAGGTCGTCGGGCAGATCGGCAGCGGTCAGCGAGGTGAGTACGCCTTCCATCCCACACCCGATGTCGACCCCGACCGCGGCCGGCGACACCGCCTGGTACATCGCGATCACCGACCCGACAGTCGCACCCTTACCCAGGTGTACGTCCGGCATCACCCGTACGCCATGCACCCACGGCAGCGCGGCGATGTTCCGCAACTGCTGCAGCGCCTGCGCACTGACTTCATGCTCGGGCGCCCACATCAGCGTGGAGCTCTTGGCCCCACTCAACTCAACCGGAAGCTCCATCTCCCCACTCTCCTCGTCTGTGTACATGCGGTGAGACTGGGATTCGAACCCAGACGTCCCGGTCAAGGGACCTGCCGTTTTCGAGACGGCTGCCGCTAGGCCTGACACTCGGCTTATCTCACCAGGACGCACGCCGCGACGGGCGCACAGCTGCCAGGGCAGGGCTCGAACCTGCGGGGCCTCGGGTCAGAACCGAGGTTGGGTCACCGTCGCCCACCTGGCATCGCGCTCGTCGGCGGCACCGGTGGGTGTCGCGTCAGAGCGCTATCTCGGCACGGGACGGAACCCACGGCTGCCACAACAGCGGCATCCCGGCTTCCTCCGGCGTACGCGAGCCCTTCTTCTCGTTGCACCCCGCGTGGGCGGCGACGGCGTTCAGCCATTCGCCGCGTCCACCGCGTGACCGTGGAACCACGTGATCCATCGTGGTAGCACCCAGCTGACCGCAGTACGCGCAGGTGTACTTGTCCCGCTTCAGTACGCCTGCGCGCGTGTACTGCAGCCGCCCGGACGCGTACCGCCACTTCATCACGACGTACCGGACCAGCCGCAGCACCCGGGGCAGGGGGAACGGACCGATGTGCGCGCCGTCATGCGCTTCCTCGACGACGGCGACCTCCCGGACGAGCATCCGGATGGCGTGCGGGATCGACACGACGTGCAGCTGCTCGTACGAGGCGTTCAGGACGATCACACCGCTCATGTGGTTCCTCCTCCCTTCCAGTGTGCCCGACCGGCGGTTGGCAGGTCGGCGATCTCGGTGTCGGTTCATTTCGGGCTGTTCGTTCGTGCTGCTGAGGTTCGTACGTGCGGCCCCAGGGATTCGAACCCTGAACCTCCTGGTCCTAAGCCAGGCGCCTCTCCCAGTTGGGCCAGAGCCGCGTACTCCGGTCTGCGCTACGCCGGAGCGTTCATCTACAGTGCGTGAGCACTTCGTACGCAGGGTGTCCGGCGGGGCTCGAACCCGCTTTCTCCGGGGCCACGTCCCGGTGCATCGCCCGCTTCTGCTTCGGACACAGCACACCCGGCAGGATTCGAACCTGCAACCTCCTGCTTCGTAGGCAGGCACTCTGTCCGGTTGAGCTACGGGCGTACGGTGCCCTGCGCCGGATGTACTGCGGATTTCCGACGCAGAGCACGCTTGTGGCGCCCGCTCGGCCGGTAGCGAGCATGCTGCGGGCGCCTGGTCCAGCTGGAGGGACTCGAACCCCCGATCTCCTCAACCCAAATGAGGCGGCCTGGCCACTGGCCGACAGCTGGTCCTCCCCACGGCGACGTGCCGCGGGGAAATGCGATGAATGTCCAGTTGTCATTGTTCGTGCCGATATCCGCGAATACCGGAAAAAGCATCGGTGGAAGGAATCGAACCCTCGCGACGCGGGATTGGAATCCGGTCCGCAACCATTGCGCACCGACGAAACCCGTTTCCGGGCAAAAGAAAAGACCGCCTGCACCGGACACCCGGCTCAGACGGCCCCTGAGGACTCTCCACAAGGAGATCACCCAGGCGGACCGCCTACCGTACGCCCACTCAGCTCAATTCTTGGCTCGGTACCGAGCTGGTGATAGAACGCTTCATCGCCAACGGATCGCAGACACACCGACAAAGCTTCGCGGTCACCCCGCCAAGCCCTCGCCAGCTTCTGCATCCCGTACACGATGTCTCCTCAAGTCCTGTTTTGCTTGCGGAAATTATTCTGACCCATCCCCCAACCCAAGTCAACGAATTTCCCAAACAACCCATTCCCGAACAATTCCCAACCACCCAACCGCCCAACCGCCCAACCAAACCAGCCCACCAAGCCAGACCTGCCCACCAAGCCAAACCAGCCCAACCAGCCAAACCAGACAGCCAGCCCACCGCCCCGATCCCAGCCCGGATCTGGCCTCCGCGTTCTCGCAGGCGCAGTTTCTCCGACGCCCGCCCCCACCACCACGTTCCACGCACCAACAACCAACCCCACCGCAGGCCGCCCGCCCACCCGGACCAGGCCCGCCGCACCCCCAACCCATCCCACCCCGCCCCGCCTTGCCCCGCTACCTCACCCGACCGATCGCACCCAGACCTTCCGCACCCCGCCAGCCACCACTCAAGCCAGGTGACCCACACCACAACCCCTTCCCCGGACCCCACCCACCCACCCGCCTCCGGGTATCCGATTCGGATCCACCCCCACTCTCCCGCTACACTCTTCCCCGGCACCCGCCGCCTTAGCTCAGTCGGCAGAGCGTCTCACTCGTAATGAGAAGGTCGTCGGTTCGATTCCGACAGGCGGCTCCAAGCGTGGACCTGGTCATCTGGCCGGGTCCACGACCACTTTACGACCACAAAACTCATGCGGCCCTCCCGAGGATCGTGGCCGCCTCGGCTGTTGCTACACCGCGGCCCATGTAGACGTCTTGGGTCATCGACGGGTTGCTGTGACCGAGGTGTTCGGCGATCGCCCGGGCAGACAGTCCGGCCTCGTCCATGCGGGTCGCGACAGTCTTCCGGAACGTGTGGCTCGTGACCCAGGTGAACCCTGCATCGATCCGCAGTAGTGCCGCCTTGAGGTCGCGGTTCGTGTTGCTCGGGTTCCGGGGTGCGCCGGCTTTCGACGGGAACAGCAGGCCGAGTTCGTTGCCCGGCCATGCGAGCGCCGTGGTCTGGCGCCGCGTTAGAACCGCGACGACGTTCGGCGGCAACGCGATGACGCGCCACCCGGCCTCCGTCTTCGGACGCTCCTGGAACACCGTGCCGAGCTTCTTCAACCTGATCACTGTCGCGTTCACCTCAAGCACGCCGGCGGCCAGGTCGCACGAGGTGATTCGGATGCCGAGCACCTCACCGATTCGCATGCCGGTGCCGTCCAGCACCTCGGCGAGGTCGGCAAGGTCGTCGTGCTCGATGTCGGCTTCCTGGTCGACGGTGATCTTGTCGAGGATGATCCCCTGCTCGTCGACGGTGAGCGCCTTGGCCTTGGATCTCTTGTCGCTCGGGATCTTCGCGACCTCACGAACCGGGTTCGTCTTGATCGCGCCGTGCCGGACGGCCAGTTGCATCAGCAACGACAGCACCGTGCGGCAGGTGCGTGCCTTCGATACGCCTGAGTTGGTGCGGACGGCCTTCAGGAAGCGGTCGCAGGCCGGTACGTCGGACTCGCGACAGGTGAGCGCGCCCATTGCCGGAATTACCTTGTCGCTCAGGTCGTTCTCGTACAGTTGCTTCGAACCGTCGGCCAGGTCGGACGCCTTGACCTCGTCGAGCCAGACCACCGCGAGGTCCCGAATCTTGGTGTCCGCGGTGATGTCCCCACCTGTCGGGCCGATCCGGTCCCGCAGTGCCTCCTTCAGCCGCCGCTCAGCCGCTGCCCTCGACGCGCCGTACCTCGTGACCGGCCGGGTGCGGCCGTCGAAGTCGCGGAACCGCGCTCGCGCACGGACCTTCTTCGGCCCCATGGCGGTGAAATCAACCTGCCCGAACGTGCCGACCGGCAGTGCTGGTCTGCCCATCAGAGACGGTCCCTTCGCTCATTCAGGGCTTCAAGCACAGCGTCCGGATCTTGCTGCGCCAACCTCACAGCCTTTTCGCGTCGCGCTTTCGCCGCCGCGTCGCGTTCGGCCTGGCGTGCGACTGCCGCCTGGCGAGCCTCTCGCTCCACGATCTCGGCCTCTGCGGTACTCATGGCTGCGACCGCCATGTGCAATGAGGTCGACTGCTCGGCGTATACCCCTGCATACGTGGCCAGGGACTCGCTCATCAGTTGCCGCGTCTGCTCGACCTGTTGCTCGAGATCCTGGATCTTCTCCCGTAGGAATTCGAGGGTGGACGGCTCCCCTTGAACCGGCAGCCAGAAGAGCGCGCCAGCAGGTAGGCCGCAGACGTGCGCAACAGCGACGGCCTCACTCACACGCAGAGGGCGCCGACCAGCTTCCATCTTGGCGATAGTTGTCTGGTGTAGGTCGAAGCCAAGTCGACTGAGCTGATCTGCGAGATCGGATTGCGACCACCGGCGCTCTTCTCTCAACTGTCGGATCTTCGCGCCGAGGATCTTCTCGTGCTGTTCGAAGCCTTCGCGTAGGGCTTCCCGACCCTCGGCGAGCTCCTCATGGGCGGCGGCCTGAAAGAACGCCGTATCGCCCCGGCTGTCGTCAGCACTGTTAGTCACGTGCCAACGGTACAAGCCATTGTGGACAGAAATCAATGCCATACGCGCACGATGCTGGCTACACCTTCGTTGCAGTCCTGATACGCTTCAGTGGCACGGTTTAGCTAACCGTCATCACTTAGGGAGT
Organism: Kribbella hippodromi; assembly: GCF_039531045.1. NCBI lineage: Bacteria > Bacillati > Actinomycetota > Actinomycetes > Propionibacteriales > Kribbellaceae > Kribbella > Kribbella hippodromi. The sequence continues at coordinate 319,891 of NZ_BAAAPH010000001.1, forward strand.
AGGGCATGACGATCACCCACAGTTGGGCCGAGGGTCAGAAGATCCTCACGATCGCGGAAGTGTCAGCGATGACGCGCACGCCTACCGCGACCCTGCGGTTTTGGCGTTCCCGAGGAGACCGCGGACCGAAGAGCTTCAAGATCGGGCCGAAGAGGGTCGGCTACCTGGAGAGCGATGTGCTCGCCTGGATCGAGGAGCAGTACAAGGCGGCGGACGAGGTGTCCGCGTGACCGAGACAGCGAACAAGAAGAAGGCCGGCGGCGGGCTGCCACCCACCACCGGCCGCGAGAACCAACTGAGCGCCGGTCTCTCGCACAACGCTACCGCCAGTGTCGCACGTGCCGACCGGCGGCGCTGGGAGTCGTTCGATGTATGGCTAGCTCGTTACGAGCGCGCCACCGGTGCGGACGCCTGGCACTCGAACATCCCTGGGGGTCCTCGTGGATGGCGTTGATCCGCGCCAGTTGGCGCTCGACTTCATGGCACCGATCCCACCGGGTGCGTACGACGGCGTCGAGCAGGCAGAGCAGAACACCGAGGACGGCTGGCGGGCATACGCCCGTGCGGAGCTGGAGGTGCTGGCTCGCACCGGCCTGACCTTCACCGCGGACGACCTGGTGAAGGTCATTGGTGCACCCGACCATCCGAACCGGATCGGGGCCGCGTTCCTGTCGGCGCGGAAGGCGGGAATCATCGAGCCCACCGGAGAGGTTCGACCAAGTACCACGCCGTCTCGGCATGGGTCGTTGGTTCGTGTCTGGAAGGGTTCCGATAACCCTTCTCCGAACCCTTCCGGGAAGGACGCGGCGTGAGTGAACCCACCGGCTTCGGAATGGTGCCGCGGCACCTCGAAGGGAAGCTGACCGCGATCGAGCTGGCGGTGTACGTAGCTCTGTCGTGGAACGCGAACCCCGAGGGCAAGTGCTGGCCCAGTCACAAGAGCCTGGCGAGGTCCGCCGGATGCTCAGAGAGCTCGGTGAAGACCGCGCTGAAGAACCTGCGGGCAAAGGGGTTGGTGTCGTGGGAGAACCGCACCAGCCCCGAGGGTGACCCGACCTCCAACGTCTACTACCTGTCGGTGTGGGAGCGGAAGAAGCGGCCCAAAGCATCCGCAAATCAGACAGGAGATGACCCGGGGGTGGGTCAGGAGGTGCCCCAGGGTGGGTCACCAGGCACCGACGAACAAGACCATCTCAACAAGACCAATGCTTCTTCTTCGAAGAAGGATCAACGCTCTGCGCCGATCAATGAGCCGACAATGTCGGGCCTGCGTGGCCGCCAGCGTGACAATTTCGACGTGGACTCTCTGGTCGCTGAACTTGAGTACGACTTCGAAGCGAACGGCTATCTGGCCAACCACAACTGGTTCGCGGACACCACTGAGTTCGTCGAAGCTGCTGTGTCCGAGGTCAGGGAAGACGTCGCCATCAAGGACCCCGCTGCCTGGCTCACCACGTCCCTGAAGAACCTGTCCCCGGTGGGCAAGGCGTACCGGCTGATGAAGATCGTGGGAGAAGGCGACTATGACGACGACTGACCAAGAGCTCCCGATCGAGGACGTACCGGTGAAGAAGAAGACCGGCAGCCCCCCGAAGACGCCCTCGCAGAAGCAGCCACACCCCGACGACCAGTACCAGTTCACGGTCCTCGCCAGCCTGCCGTACCGCAGCTTCGACCCGATGTGCTGCACCAAGTTCAGCGCCGAAGTGTGGCGCGGCATCGAGGATGACGACATCTACGTGACGTACCGGCACGCCAGCGACTGCGAAGTCTGGAGGTTCGTATGAGCACCCGACCGACCGGCCGCAACCAGTGCCACATGTGCAGCGATACCGGCGAACGCTGCACCGCCGAAGTCCTCGACCCCATCGCCGAGGTCAAGCTGTGCGCAAAGCACACCGCCCGCGTCCTGCAGTACGCCGTCTGGGTGAAGACCCGTATCGCTGCCAAGGAGGCCACAGCATGAGCGCCTGCACCCTGACCCTGCTGTACCGAAACGGCCACACGTCCACCTGGAATATGGGTTCCCGACGTGCAGCCGAGCGCCTGGTCGACAGGCTTAACAAGCGAGGCCGCATCACTCGTTACCGCATCATCGAGGAGGACTGATGAACGGATTGCTCGGCTGCTACATCGCAGGCACCCTCGACGGCATCGCGCTCGGCTACCTGATCGCTGCCCTGATCTACCGCCGGAACGTGCGGCGCACAGCCAACCAGGCAGCGCGGCAGATCCAGGGCATGGGTAAGTAGCCATGCCCAACCCCCAGCGTCGCGGCGGCAGGCGTGCTCAGCGCCTCGCTGAGTACGTCATCCGTCGTGACCTGGGGGTCTGCTGGTTGTGTGGTCACGGGGGAGCCGACACAGCAGACCACGTCATCCCCGTCGCCCAACGACCTGACCTGGAGTACGACGTGCGCAACCTACGAGCTGCACATGGGACACAGCGCACCATCAGCACCCATGGGTACCAGTGCCAGGGGAACTACGGACGCGGTGATGCAGCAGCACCGACGACGAGCACGCACTCCCGCTCGTGGTGATCAGAGGGCGGCATGCTCAGCCGTTTTCCCGATCCGACTGAGGCCCAGGTAATCCGCATGTCCGTCCCCCGCTCTCTCTCTTGACTTCAAGATGCTTCGCTAGAACGTAACTCTCGTTTACACTTTGATCGTGGATCGCTTGTCGGCGGTTGATGCTGTCGAGGCTGCTCTGGCCGGTGTCGAGTTATCGCCGCGTCAGGGCGTGCTGGTGGCGCAGGCGCGTGCGGTGGCTGAGGCGTTCGACCGCGAGGCTGACGAGGGCCACACGATCCGGCTGACGACCGCGTCGACGGAGTTGCGGCAGGTTCTGGCGGAACTGTTCGGGGCGGAGGCGGTGAATGACGACAGCGACGGTTGGGACGCAGACGCTGAACTGGCCCGACTCACACGGTCCGGCCCCACGTTGGGCGACATCGCGTAGCCCTGAGCGGCCGACGTACGGTCCCGCGGTCGCCGAGATCGCGGAGCAGCTGGGTACGCCGCTGATGCCGTGGCAGCGTCACGTTGTGGATGTGGCGTTGGAGGTCCGCCCGGATGGATCGTGGGCGTACTCGGAGATCGTGATCACGATCCCTCGCCAGGCCGGGAAAACGACGGTTCTGCGGCCGATCACTGTGCATCGTTGCCTGGCCGGTGACGTGCGCCGGGTGTTCTTGGCGGCACAGACCCGCAAGCACTCGCGCCGCCGCTGGATGGACGCGTGCTCGGCGATGCAGCACAGCCGGCTGTTGAAGGGCAAGACGAAGCAGAAGGTCAGCAACGGGTTCGAGTCGCTTGAGTTCCCCGCCACTGGGTCGAGCTTCGAACCGTTCGCGCCGTCCGGTGAGGATCTCCACGGCGAGACGCCGGACCTGGTGCTGCTGGACGAGATCTGGGCGTTTACCGCCGACGAGTACGCAGTCCTCATGGGCGCGATCCAGCCCGGGTTCACCACCAAGGACGGGCAGACGATCAAGACCAGCACCGCCGGCACTGCAGCGTCCTACGGTCTGAACGAGGCCCGGGAGCGTGGACGGGCTGCGGTCGAACGCGGCGACGTAACCGGTATCGCGTACTTCGAATGGTCGCTGCCGGACGAGCTCGACGGCGTTGCCCTCGACGAGCTCGACGACATGGCGCTGTTGGCCGCTGTACTCAAGCATCACCCTGCCCGATGTCAGGACCCGGAGTGTCATGGTCCCGCAGGTGGCAAGCCGTGCCCGCATGGGTTCACGGTCAGGGACGCATCGATTGCCGAGTCGCAGTCGAAGATGGACCGCTCGGAGTTCCTACGTGGCTTCGGGAACCGGTCGACCGAGACCGAGGCGGACCGGGTGATCCCTGAGTCTGCGGTGACCGCCTCGTCAACTGTGGATCGTATTCCGGCAGACGTAGCGCCGGGCATCGCCTTCGATGTGGACCCGGATCGGCGATGCGCGACGATCACCGCCGGATGGCGTGGCCCAGACGGTCGGTCACTCGTCGAGATCATCGAGCACGGCCTCGGTACGCGGTGGGTCGCTGGCGCGGTTATCGGAATCCTGGAACGGCAAGGACTGAAGCGGGTCACGGTCAACAACGCCGGTCCTGCTCGTGATGTGGCCGATGAGATCGAGCGCTCCGGGTTCGAAGTGGACCGGGTCACCGCCCCTGACTACGCAGCGGCCTGCGTCAGGTTCCACGACGAGATCAGGGCCATGCCCCAACCGACCGTCCTGCACTACGGACAGGCCGACCTGGTCGAAGCGTTTGGTCATCTGGCTTGGCGACGGTTAGGACAGTCGCTGGCATTCACCTCCAGCGGGGAGCCCGTGACCGCTGTGACGGCGGCAGCTCTCGCTGTTTGGGCGGCTGATCATCCGGCGGCGATCGAGCCGCCACTACCCAGGTCGCAGGTCTTCTGATGGGAGCAGGGATGAAGAGATTGCTGCCCGTCGCGGGCCAGATGTTAGGTGCCGCGCTGGTGGTCGCCGCTGTCGGTGTGCTGGCAGGGCTTTGGTGGGCCGTGGGGTTGGCCGGGCTGGTCATCGTGGCTGTCGGGGTCCTCGCTGAAGGTGGGCGGCTCTGATGGGCCTCGGACGGCTTCTGAGCCGACAGACCCCACAGCACGACCGGGCTGCTGGTGCAGGATTCCAGGTGATCATCGACGGGACTCCGGTCAACATGCCGATGTCGCTGTACCGGGGCGGCATGTCGCTGCCGGGTGCGTGGCGAGCCGCGTTGATGATCTCGGACCTGGTGGGTTCGGTGCCGTGGGATGCGTACGTCGAGCGGGAGGGGCGGGCTGCCGAGAAGATCACGCCGCGGCCTTGGTTGCTTGAGCAGCCGGCGCCACCGGAGGTTCGGATGACGACGTTCTCCAGTTGGGCGCTGGACCTGATTTGGCACGGCAACGCGATCGGCCTGGTCGCGGACCGGGACATCGATGGCTATCCGACGGCGGTGCTACCGATCCCCGCTGAGGAGGTCGGGGTGCGGCGCGTCGGCTATGAGGCGATGAGTGCACTGCCGGTCGGGGCGATCGAGTATCAGATCGGCGGTCAGGGCTACGGGGTCTACGACGTGGTCCACGTCAAGGGACCGTGCAAGCCGTCGGATGTGCGCGGCTTCGGTGTCCTTGAGGCACACCTGTCGGGGCTGACTGGCGCTGACGGCGGAACCCTGGACCTTGCGATCGAGTTGCAGCGGCAGGCGCGTTCGGTCGGGGCGCACGGTGTGCCGACGGGGACCTTGAAATCCGACAACCCGGACCTCACCAAGGATGAGGCCGACCGGATGAAGGCCACGTGGCTGGCCGCGCAACGTGACCGGACAGTCGCGGTGCTGAATGCGACCACCTCGTTCGAGTCGCTGGCGTGGAATCCGACCGAACTGCAGCTAGTCGAGGCACGGAAGATGTCGCTGCTGGAGACCGCCTTGCTGTTCGGTGTGCAGCCGTCCGCGCTCGGCGTCGAGACGTCGAACCGCACCTACCGAAACGACAACGCCGAGGACGTGAAGTTCGCGAAGTGGGGGCTTCGCGGGCACGTCGGCCGCTTCGAGCAGTGCCTTTCGCAGGCATTCCCGCCCGGCGTGTGCGTCGAGGCGAACCTCGACGACGTCCTGCGTGCCGACGCGTTGACGAGGGCGCAGGTCGCTCAGATCCGCGTCAACTCGAAGGTATGGACCCGGAACGAGGCCCGTGCCGAAGACGGACGGCCGCCGCTCGAAGGCGGCGACGCCATCGATCCCGCCGAAGCTGATCCCTCTGAGGAGAACGCAAATGAGCCGCAAGTCGACCCAGCCGGCCAGTGACGTCCAGCCTGCGAAGGCTGAGTGCAATGCGCCGGACTGCCCCCGGACCCCGACCACTCGCGGGCTTTGCGACGCGCACTACGCCTCGCTGCGCGGGCTTGCTGACCCGAAGGACTGAACCATGACCGACGACGTTCTGTTCCGGGCGTTCACCCCCGACCTGGAGATCCGTTCCGACGGCGACGGCCGCACCATCCGCGGCATCGCCGTCCCCTACAGCCAGGCGGTGCGGATCGACGCACGGCTGACCGAGCAGTTCGCCCGCGGCGCGTTCAACCACCAACTCCGAGCGGCGAACCGGGTGAAGCTCGCCCGCGGGCACCTGCCGATGGGCGGCAGCCTGATCGGACGGGCGACGCTGCTGCGCGACGACGCGGCCGGTCTGTACGCGGAACTTCGCGTGTCGGAGACGCCGCTCGGCGACGAGACGCTGGCGCTCGTGAAGGACGGCGCGCTGACGGACCTGTCGATCGGGTTCCGGGAGCGGAAGAACCGCAACCTGCCTGGAGGGATCACCGAGCGAGTGAAGGCGGACCTGTCGGAGATCGGCGTCGTCCTGGAAGGCGCGTACGGCGCACTGGCCACGGTGTCCGGTGTGCGGGCCGTCAACGACGACCTTGCGGAGGTGGAGGCGCGGATCGCCGAGGCGCGGCAGATCCTCGCCACGCTGCCGCCCCTTCCGATTTCGTAACTCTCATTTACAACTTGAGATATCATCGACAGTGCAAGGCAGTACGACGGCACCCCCGTTGAGCACGTACGGCACCCCCACGCAACAGGTGGGCACCCCGGGCGAGTGAGCGGACACCCCGGCGAGCGAGTGACTACTCCTCCGAGCCGGAAGGCCCACCCCCGTGAACCCGTACCTGAAGCGGAAGCGCGAGCAGTACGAGGCGCTCCGCACCTCCATCGAAGGCATTCAAACCCGCGCCGCCGAGGGCGACGGGCGTGACCTGACCGAAGACGAGCTGACGCTTGTCCGGTCCCAGGGCGATGAGGCGAAGAAGCTGTTCGCCGAGATCGAGTCGCTGACCGAGATCGAGACCCGCAACGCGAAGGTCGCCGAGCTCGCCGCGACGGTCGCCGATGACACGAAGACCGAGACTCGTTCGCTGGGCACATCGAACACCACCGCGAAGGATCGTGACCCCGGCCACTACCGGTCCACGACGGACGGCGGCCAGCACTCGTTCTTCAGTGACATGTACCGCGCCAAGACCAACGGTGACGAGGCCGCGGCGGTACGCCTGGAGCAGCACAACCGGGCGCTGTCGACCGGCAGCAACGGTCCCGGTGTGGTCGCGCCGCACTGGCTGACCGAGGAGTTCGAGCTGCTCGCACGTCAGGGCCGTGTGCTGCCGGTGCGCAGCATCCCGCTCGGTGACGATCCGCGCCCGCTGACGCTGCCAAAGCAGACCGTCGGCACGGACGCCGTGGTGGCAGAGCAGGCGTCGGAGAACACCCCTGTCGGTGGGGCGGACGCGTGGGACAGCGACGTCGATACCGTCACCCCGAAGCCGACCGCGGGTAAGCAGACCGTGTCCCGGCAGATGGTGGACATGTCGACCCCGGCGATCGACCTGCTGATCTACGGCGACCTCATGGAGGTCTACAACTCGAAAGTCGAGGCGAAGATCGGTACGGGCCTCGTCACCGCCGCAGGTGCGGCTGTGGTGACGCTGGCGTCGGACGCCACGAACTTCACCGCCACCGCCGCCTACGACGCGGTGATCGACGCGGCGATCGCGGTCCTGAACTCCCGCAAGGCGCCGGCCGATGTGCTGGCGATGACGGTCAACCGTTGGGGCAAGTTCAAGAAGCTCAAGGGAACCGACAACCGGCCGCTCATCCCGGCGTCGACCGCGGGTCCGATGAACGCGATCGGTGTCGGCACCGTCAACGCGATGGGCCAGATCGACGAGCTTGGCGTGTTCGCCTCCGACGGCATCGGCAACGGCTCGACCTACCCCGAGTCGTTCCTCGCGTACAAGGCGAGTGACCAGCTGCTGTTCGAGTCGAACGTCCTGCGCTTCCGGTTCGAAGAGGTCAACGGCCCAGAGTCGATCGTCCTCGGCGTCTGGGGCTACACCGCGTTCATCTCGCGCCAGGCCGGCAAGTCGGTCAAGCGGGTGCAGATCACCGCGGCCTGATCCCAAGCAGACGAGAGGGGAGGTGTCGACGTGGCGGTTCCGACGCTCGCAGAGGTCCGGACACGGTTGAAGCTGACCACCGACCGGATCAATGACGACGAGCTCGGCGACGTCCTGGCGGCTGAGATCGAACTGCAGCGCAAGGTCTGCACGATCCCTGCTGACCCGACGAACCCACCCGCCGACGCCTTCCCTGTTCCACTCCGCACAGCCCTGTTCCGCCGTGTAGCTCGATCCCTTGCGTTGAAGGGGATTCCGCTCGCGGTGCTGCAGGGCGACGCGGAGACAGGCACCACGATCCTGCCGAGCAACGATCCCGAGGTACGGCGGATAGAACGCCCGTACCGGATCGAGGTCGTTGCATGATCACTACCCGCCAGACCATCGCGGATGCGCTCACGACCGTCGACGGGCTCACCGGCTACGCGAAGCGCCCGGATGTCCTCGGCGAAGGCGTCGGGTACGCGCTGGTACAGCAGGTCGACCGTGGACCTGGGCAGGCGTTCCAGACCACATGGCGCGTGTTCGTGCTGCTCAGCGGCGATGAGTACGCCGCTCTCGACCAGCTCGACGACTTCGCGGTCAAGGTTCCCGCCGCACTTCACGAGGTGCTGTTCGTCGACAGCATCACCCCCTACGCCATCACGACGGACGCCGGTGAGTTCTTCGGCTTCCAACTCATTGCAAGGAGTGAATGATGAGTGCCCCCGCTGGTGCCTACGTGCTGAGGGACGCGCTGGTCAGCTTCGCGGCGACCGATTACGCGAACCAGTGCACCAAGGCTGTATTGACCCCGGACCAGCCCTCGCAGACGCTGAGGACGATGGTCCCGGACGGTGTGTCCGTCGACGTCGACACAGCTGTGTGGACGCTGTCCCTCTCCGGCATTCAGGACTACAAGTCCGGTCAGGGCTTGGCCCGGTTCCTGACCGACAACGCTGGTACGTCGCAGACCCTGACGCTGACGCCTCGCAAGGGTGGCCCGGGTGCTTCGGCCACCGTCACCGTCATCTGCAAGGCGACGCCCTTTGGTGGCGACCAGGGCAACTTCACCACTTTCGACATCGAGTTGCCGTGCACCGGTGCTCCCGTCTGGACGGACCTTCCGTAATGGCACGAGACAGCGTCACCACCCAGAAGATCACCCGCGCCGGGCTTACCCCGGCCCTCACCGCGGTGTCCGCGAACAACGACGTGATCGACGCCGGCTCGGTGTTCCTTCAGGTCGCCAACGGCTCTGGCTCCTCGATCAACGTCACCGTCAACAGCCCGGTGACCGTGGACGGCCTGACCGTTGGGCCGCTGGTCGTCGCTGTCGGCGCGGGTGCCACGAAGCTGATCGGCCCGTTCCCGGTGGCCACGTTCGCACGGCCGTCATCGTCGGGCACCGACGTTGGCCGGGTCTACGTCGACTACAGCGCGACCACCTCGATCACTCGTGCCGTAGTCAGTTTCTGATCGGCCTTGAGGAGGGGAACTGAATGATCACGCTGAAGGTCACCCCGGACGGCGGCGAGCCGTACACAGTCACTGCCACGTCCCGCGACGTACTGATGTGGGAGAAGACCACGCAGGGCAACAAGTCCTTCGTCGACCTGGTCAACGCGCCGAACTTGATCGACCTGTACAAGGTCGCCCACTTGGCATCGCAACGACAGGGCCTCTTCCCCGGGTCGTACCAGGATTTCGAGGCGTCCTGCGAGGTCGACGGTGAAACCGAGGACGACCCGGAGCCGGACCCTACCCAGTCGGCAGCCTCCACCGCCGACTCATCGAGCTCGCCATCCGAACAGGCATCAGCCCCACGGAGTGGGCGAACGAAGGCGAACGGGCGATAGTCACCGCCCTTGAACTGCTGTCAGAAGGCAACGGCGAGACTGGAGGGGAGGCACCGGCCGGATGGGTCTTACAATCCGCGTGAGCATCGCAGGCGCTCGCGAAACCCTGGCTGCGTTCCGTCAGTTGCCGAAGGACGCGAGCAAGGAACTGCGGGATGCCTCGACCCGGATCAGCGAGGTCGAGGCCGTCAAGATCCGCAGTGCCGCTGCTTCCTCGTCGGCACAATCCGCACTGGTTGCCCCCGGCATCCGTGCGCGGCGGGACCGTCTCCCCTCGATCGTTGTCGGCGGTGCCCGCAAGGTCGGCCGGAACCGCAAGCCGCTCAACAAGATCATGTACGGCGCCAACTTCGGCGCGACCGCCTTGAAGCAGTTTCGTCCCCACCGGGGCGCCGGCGATGAGGACTACTGGTTCTTCTCGACCGTTGAGAAGGATCTGCCGCAGATGGTCGACCAGTGGGGGCGTGCGGTCGACAAGGTGATCCGGCGGTGGGGCAATGGCTGACACCTCACGCACGATCAAACTGAAGCTCGACGCTGACGCCGCGGGACTCGTTGCTGCGACGAAGGTCGGAGAGCGTGAGGTCGACCGGTTCACGAAGTCTGTCGACAAGAAGTTCCGCAGGTCGGGCGAGGACTCCGGTAAGGGCTTCGGCTCATCGTTGCTGAAGTGGTTCAAGGGCGACGGTTCGAAGCTTCTCGGCGAGGGCGGCCAACTCAGCGGGGAAGCCTTCAACAGCGGACTCGGCGGCGCGCTCAAGACTCCGATCATCGGGCCCGCGATCCTGGCTGCCGCTGCTGGCGTCGTGGCCACTGTCGCACCTGCTGCCGGGGCGATCGTGGCCGGCGGAATCGTTGCGGGGTTCGGCGCAGGGTTGGCCGGTCTGGGCATCGCATTCGCTGCGAAGTCCGAGGTGGTCAAGGCTGTCTGGTCGAAGACGCTTGGCGACATGGGCGCGCAGATGCAGGTGCTGTCCAAGCCATTCGAGTCGACTCTGATCTCGATGGCGGCAGTTGCCAAGCGAACGTTCGGCACCTTCAAGCCCGAGCTGGACAAGGCGTTCAAGACCATCGCCCCGGCGCTGACGCAGTTCGGCGACCAGTTGGGGCAGGCGTTCGGGAAGCTGGCTCCCGCAGTCGCGCCGCTGTCGCAGGCGTTCAAGGCTGTCCTGCAGTCGCTCGGTCCCGCGATGCAGTCGGCTCTGGGCAGCGTCTCCAAGGGTCTGCAGGACCTCGCGGCGTCGGTGCAGAGGTCCCCGTCAGGGCTCGCCGACCTGGTGAAGGGCCTGGGCGACACGGTCAAGATCGGGCTCGACATCATCCGCGTGCTGAACGACGCGAACGGGGCCATCGAAAAGATCACCGGTGGATTCAGCGGCGTCGACGTCGTCATGGTGGCGGTGAACTCGACCTTGGGTGCAATCAAGATTGCGCTGCAGGTTCTTCTCGCGCCGCTGGAGGGAGCGGCGAAGCTGCTGCAGAAGCTGGGGATCATCAGCAAGGACACCGGCAATCAGCAGGACGTGCTCGCAACGAACGTAGCCGGCGCTGCCGAGGCGGCGCAGAAGGCCGCGACCCCGGCAGAGGTCCTGACGACGAAGCTCAACCGGCAGAAGGCCGCCACGGATGCCGTGGTGCAGTCGATGTTCCGGCTGCAGAACCTTGCCTTGGGGTTGTCAGGCGCGCAGATCAACTACCAGCAGGCGCTCGACGATGCCACTGCGGCAGTGAAGCAGAACGGCAAGAACCTCGACATCAACACTGAGAAGGGCCGTGCGAACAAGACCGCGCTGGACAACATCGCAAGCTCGGCCAACGCGCAGACCAAGGCGTTGATCGACGGCGGCAAGGGATGGGTAGCGGCGAACACGTCGGCGGAGACCTCACGGCAGGCGTTTGTCAGAGTCGCTACCCAGATGGGCCTATCCAGGAAGGCAGCCCACGCGCTCGCGGCTCAGCTCATCGGCATCCCGCCGAAGAAGAACGTCGACCTGTCGGTGTCCGGCGCCGCCGCCGCTAAGGCAAAGGTAGACAAGCTGGCCGCGAGCGTCGCCGCCCTGAAGAACCGGACCGTGTACGTGAACATGGTGCAGTCGAACATCGGCGGCATCCCCGCTGGGATCAGGGCTCCGGGCAGGGCATCGGGTGGTCCGGTGTCTCCAGGCCGCACCTATCTGGTTGGCGAGCAGGGACCGGAGCTCCTGACAATGGGCAGCAGTGGCGGGCACGTCACGAACGCCCGGCAGACCGCTGCCGCTCTGCAAGGCGGCGACACCTACGTGTACGTGACGATCGACGGCCAGCAGTTGCAGGGCCGCATCGACAAGACGATTCGGACTAGCAACCGCCAGTTGAAGCGGACCGTGCAGGCAGGGGCGCGCTGATGGCGATCACGGCAACCTACGACCCGGTGCTGTCGCGCATTCGGCTATCCGCCACCGCGCTCGGCGCGACCGCGGTCACAGCACAGTTCCTGCGCAGCACCAACGGTGGAATCTCCTACACTGCCGTGGTTCGCGGCGGCAACTCAGTCCCTGTCGCATCCCAGAACGCAGCAGCTGACGACTACGAATGGCAACCTGGGGTCGCGACCACCTACCTGGTGCAGGGGCTCGCGGCGAACGGCGCCGCCGTGTCGATCTATACCGCCACTGTCACGCAAGACATCACCTCGGCGTGGCTCAAGGTGCCGGCTGCGCCGTTCCTGAATACCCCGGTCACGGTGGTGGACCACGGCGACGTGACCCGCAAATCCCGCGCCGGGCTGTTCCCGATCGTCGGTCGCAGCAAACCCGTGATGGTCGGCGACATTGCCTCAAGCATCTTCTACGACCTGCAGCTACTGACCCAAGATGCCGCCGGGGAATCGAACCTGGACTACCTGTTTGCATCCGGTGAGGTCGTGTTCCTGCAACTCCCGTCCACCGTGACCAACGTCCCGGGCGGCTACTTCTCGGTCGGGGACGTGTCCAGAACGCCGACCCTGCGGCTATCCCCCCGGCGAGTATGGACCGTGCCGTTGACGGAGGTCGCCGCTCCCGGCCCCGACGTGGTCGGCTCGGCGTACACGTGGACCTCGGTACTCGCCGACTACGCCACGTGGACCACGCTCACCGCCGCAAACGCCACCTGGTCGGCGCTCCTGGCGCGTACCGGTTCACCATCGGACGTGATCGTCGCATGAGGCCCGTCTCCGCGAAGTTCCTCACCACCCTGCAGGGCTCGCACCTGGCTGTGTTCCGGGCCCGGGTGTGTACGACGTTCCAGACCGGCACGAACCCGACTGGGACCGAGATCCCGATCGAGGACGGCGATGTGACCGCGTCGTCAACATCGACGATCCGCTCAACGCTGTCCCTCACCACCTCGCAGGCGTGGCCACAGTCATCGACGGATCTCCTGGCCCCCTACGGAAATGAGATCTTTGTCGAACGCGGCATTGCCTACGGCAACGGTCAGAAGGAATGGGTGGGGCTCGGCTATTTCCGCATCAACACCCCCGAGCAGGATCAGGTACCGAGCGCCGAAGTGACGATCGCTGCCACGGACCGCATGGCGGGGATCGTCGACGCACGGTTCCTCTCGCCGCGTCAGTTCGCGTCCACTCTCACCAACGGGCAGTTGGCACAGATGCTGATCACCGAGGTGTACCCGTCCGCAACGATCTCGTGGGACGACACCCTGGTCCGGGACGACACGCTCGACCGGACGATCATCACCGAAGACGACCGGGCGGGGACGCTGAACGACCTGATTACCTCACTCGGCAAGGTGGGGTGGTGGCGCTACGACGGGGTGTTTCGGATCGCCACGCCCCCGTCGGTGACCGGGGCACCGAACTGGATGATCGCCGCGGGCACCCAGGGCGTGCTCGTCCAGATGTCACGCTCGCTGACCCGTGAGGGGGTCTACAACGCCGTTGTAGCCACAGGCGAGGCTGGAGATACCACCGCGCCCGCCACGGCCACCGCGTACAACCTGGACGCGGACAGCCCCACCTACTACAACGGCCCGTTCGGTCCGGTGCCGCGGTTTTACTCGTCGCCGTTCATCACCACGAAACCACAGGCGCTGTCGGCGGCGACCGCGATTCTCCGCAGATCTCTCGGCCTTCCGTACCAGGTCGACCTGACGAGCATCGCCAACCCGGCCCTTGAGCCGTACGACGTGATCAAGGTCGGCTACCCGCGCAGTTCGCGGGACCGGTCGCTGTACACCGAGACCCACGTCATTGACGAAGTGACGATCCCGCTCGTCCCCACGCAGCCAGTCACGCTGAAGACCCGGCAGCAGCAGACCGACCTGATCGGGAGCGCATCGTGATCACCGACAACATAGCCACCCTGTTCGATGCCGGACAGCCGGGTGTCAGGTTCCGTCAGGGCACCATCCTGACTTGGGACGCCAACTCGGGCGCGAACACGATCGACTTGGCCGGCGGCACCCTCACCAATGTGCCGATCCTCAACACCGGTGAGGCAGTCGCGCTGAAGACAGGCCACATCGTCGGCCTACTCGGACAGGGCAGCACGTGGTTCATCATCGGGAGAGTCACGCTGCCCAGCGATCCGAACTTCGCGTCGGCGTCCGTGGCGTTCGGGTCCGGCGGGGCGCAGTTGTTCAACTACAGCGTCTCCACGACCGAGACCCTCAAGGCATCGTCCAGCGAGATCGTTGTACCCGACTGGGCGGATGAGGCGATCGTGATCGTCGCCGGCAATGGCTGCGTCGTGAACAACCAAGCCTCCGTTGTATCCGTCGCGATGGAGGTCGGCGTCAACGGGGGCCACGGCGGCGGCGCGTGGAACGCAGTACAACCCGGTCAGATCGGGTCGTTCGCTGCCGCCTCCCGGAACCTGTTCACCGGCCTGTCCGGTGGCGAGACGCTGACGCTGGAGGCGCTGGTCGTGTGCAACACCCTTTCGATCGCCGCAAACGGTGCGAACGCCCTGTTCATGCACGGCATCGCCGTATTCAAGAGCAACGTCTAGGAGGGCTGACCCATGGCCGGCACCACACCAACCTTCGGTTTCCCGTACCAGACTCTCGGAGACGCCCCGAGCGGCGCGCAAGGCCTGCAGGATCTCGCGACTGCGGTCGAGGGCGTCATCAGCCGTATGGACACCTCCATGAAGGAGACGACCTTCACGTCCTCGGGCACGTGGACGAAGAACGTCAACCCCGCGCCGAAGTGGGTACACGTCTTCGCGCAGGCGCCAGGTGGCGCAGGAGGTGGCTCCGGTGCTGCGGCCAGCGGTCAGAACTCGAAGGGAGCGGGCGGGGGAGGCGGTGAGTTCCGGCAGCGCAAGTACGACGCCTCCTCGCTTGGCGCGACCGAGACCGTGACGGTGGGCGCTGTCGGCGCGGGTGCATCTGGAGCGAACGGCGGCAACGGCGGCAACGTGTCGTTCTCCAGCTCGACCAACCTCCTACAGGCTGTCGGCGGACTGGGCGGGGCGTTCGCAGCCTCCAGCGTGACCCCATTCGGTTCCAGCCCTGGAGCTGGCGGCAGCGGTGGGTCAGGCGGTATCGGCAGCGCGGGGAGCGCCGGTACTCCGTCCTGGGGCGACGCAAACCTGGGCATCTCCGGCAGCGGTGGCGCAAGCGTCATGGGCGGCGGTGCTGCAGGGCGGACGGCCGCGACGGTAGGCAACTCGCTCCCCGGTGGCGCCGGCGGCATCTACGGCGGCGGCGGCAGCGGGGCGCTGTCCACTTCGACCGGCGCTGCGGCGGCCGGTGGCAACGGCGGACCGGGTCTCGTCATCGTCCGCGAGTACTTCTAACCACGGGGAATCTGGGGAGGCAGTGATGGCAGAACCGACCTTGAGCGAGGTTCACGCGGACCTGGTGGGCCGCCTCAAGCACGACGAACGGCTGAGGACCTTGGAGCAGCAAACAGCTACGTTGCAGGCGATCGTGCAGGACATACCGCGCATGGAGGCGCGGATCATGGCGGCCATCCAGGAGGCTAAGCCGAAGAACACAGCCGCCTGGGCGTCGGTCATCGTTGCTGCGGTCACCGTCGTCGTCGCGATCGTCGCGTACACGGCGAGGTGACGTATGGCACTCTATCCAGGCGCACGCCAACGGCCTATTCCGCCAGGCAGCAACGACCCGGCGATCATCCCGATCGGCGTCGTGCTCCATGTCGACGCCGGCAACTCGGGATCGTTGTACGACTACTTCGACGGCAAGTCAGGCGGCATCGAGTCCCACCTCTTCATCCGCAAGGACGGCGGGGTCGAGCAGTACCGCGACACCCAGCGCGAGGCAGACGCCAACTACCACGGCAACAGCTTCGTGCGCGATGGCAAGACGTACGGGTTCATCTCGGTCGAGACCCAGGGGTTCGCCGCGGGGGAGTGGACCGACGCCCAGCTTTCGGAGATCAAGAAGTTCCTGCTGTGGGCACACAGGACGCACGGCATCCCGCTACGTCTCTGCCCCGCCTGGGATCAGCCCGGCGTCGGCTGGCACGTCATGTGGGGCGCTCCAGGCCCGTGGACGAACGCCCGAGGCAAGGTATGCCCCGGCCCCGACCGAGTGAAGCAGTTCAACAACGTGCTGGTGCCGTGGTTCGCCAGCGCCACGAAGCCAGTGGAGGACGACATGCCGTACACCCCAGACCAGATCCGCGCCATGGTCCAGGCCGAGCTTGAGGAGTACAACGCCCGGTTCTGGACCGCTCCCACCGGTACCGGCACGGCTATCCGCGCCCAGTTGGACCGGATTGAGAAGACGCTTGACGATGAGGCGGCGAAGTCCTGATGGCCACCGGTGACGGCCTGAAGTCCACCAAGGCGGTCGTGGCGGCGGTACTCGGATTCATCGCCCCTGGTGCCGGCTACTTGGCTGGTGTCTCGTCCGACGGCGTCTCCGCGAACGAGTGGATCGTGGCGTTGTGCTTCTGCATTGGCGGCAGCGCGGTGGTGGGTGGTTCGGTGTACCAGTTTGAGAACAAGGCGAAGAGCACCGAACTGTAGGAAACCTGCCTCTCGCCTACATTGCGACCGCCGATTGAAGGCCGACGAACAGAGAATCGCCCGGCACCCCTGTTGGAAGGGGGAGCCGGGTGCTTTCGCATGTCCGGGCTCAGATGCGGCTGAGGTACCTGACGAGTCCGATGCTGTGGTAGTCGTATGGGAGGTCCTGGTCATCCCAAATCATGCATAGCCACATGCCGATCGAATCGACGGACCCGTCGCCGTACTCGAAGTGGTGCACCCGGTCTCCTGGGTTCAGATCCTCGGCTGTTACCTCGTCGAGTGGTTTGGCCGCACCTCGCCGCTTGCGCTCGACCTTCACTACCGGGGTCATATCGACTCGGCGTGGTACGGCCCGGCGGCTGGGCAGGGAATCGCGGCCAGCCGCCGGGCCGGGCTCAATGGCGCAGATCACGGCTCGGGGTTGAGCCAGTCGGGGTGCGCGAGGTCGCCGTCGTCGAGCCACTCGACGCCGGCGGCGTTCCGGTGCTTCCCTCTGTGCTCCCCAAGCACGCAGGGGGAGTCGTTGCGCGGGTTCTTGCCGTAGCACGCGATGTCTTGGGCCGAACGCAAGAGCGGCCAGCCTTTCGCGTCCAATTCCACCGTGCGCCCCGCCTCGTCGCTCATGTTCGCCATCCCCTCACTCGCGGTGATGGCGACTAACGTAGCGCATACAGTTCATAATGAGTATGATCTGTAGACAAGTTCTCACGGATCAGACACGCGGCCCGTGAGGCGGTTTCGCACGCCCACGTCTGAAAGACTCGTCATATCGAGTAGTCAGGCGTGAGGAGGAGCGGTGAGCGTGTTCAGTGGTCGACCGGCGTATCTCCAGATCGCCGACGATCTCCGCTCACAGATCCTCGAAGGCGCGTTGCAGGCAGACGACAAGTTGCCGTCCGAGCCAGCGCTGATGGACGACTACGGCGTCTCCCGGATCGTCGTACGCCAGGCGCTCGATGTGCTGCGCGCCGAAGGACTGATCGTCAAGCAGCAGGGCCGTGGCTCGTTCGTTCGCGCTCTGGTGCCGCCGACCAAACGCGTGCTCGGTCATCTGTACAACGAGAGGCCGGAAGGCTCACCGTTCGCTGCCGTGACGTCCGCCGGCGGCCAGCGTCCGGAGTGGGACTACCAGTCCCGCAAGACCGCCGCATCCAAGGTGATCGCGGATCGGCTCGGGATCGCTCCCGGAGATCCGGTGATGCGTACGTCGTACCGCTTCCTCGCCGACGACGAACCGGTCATGCTCAGCACCTCGTTCGAACCGTTGGCGATCACCGGAGGCACATCGATCGAGCAACCCGAGTCCGGCACCGTGACCGGCGTGGTACCGAGGTTCGACCAGATCGGGCTCCACATCACCCACGTCAAAGAGGACGTGAACGGCAGGGCAGCCAGACCGTACGAGGCCGAGACACTCCAGGTGCCCCAGGGTGTCCCGGTGCTGGTCATCGAACGCACGTACTACGTCGAGGACCAGCCGGTCGAGACAGCCGACATCGTCGTGTCGTCGGCTCGATACGTGCTGTCCTACCGGCTCGAAATCCCGCCCCGGACATGACAAGGCCCCGGGGCCGAAGCTCCGGGGCAAGGCCCTCGTATCAACAAGGACAACGCATGACCGAACGCGAACGTATCCGTGAACTTGGCCGAGTCGAAGGCGAACGCCTCCGCAAGGTCCGCCCTATCACCGAGGCCGAACAGCAGCAACTGCGTGACCTGATCGGTGACTGCTGCTCGCGAGACTCCTAGACGGTAACCACGGGTCGCATTGCTTGACCGTCCGCGGACGAACAGCGGTCACCAGTCACGGGCCTGTGGTCCCGTTCATGATGTCCTCGACCGCCTCGTCCATCAGGCGTTTCAGCGTCGGCCGATCGATACCGTCGCACACCGCCGTACGAGCCGATGGCGGATACGGGTCGTTGCTTCCCGCTGGCTTCTCCCAGCCTGTCTCGTAGTCGCCTCGCATGGCGTCGCGGCACGCATCCAGGTCAGGTGCCGCAGGGGTGGCTGTGACCGTGGCCGTAACAGTCGTGGTCGGCGCTGGCACGCCGGCCTCCTGGTTGTTGCCGCAGCCTGCCAGCAGCAGGACGGCGGCGATGATGGAAGCGAAGATTCGCATGATGGTCCCCCCTACGGGTGGTAATCGTGGAATAGGAGGCGGCCGTTACGGGCCGCCCGGTGGAGGCATATGTGTCGCACGCGGCCGCTGGTCCGGGCCTGGCCGCTTGTCAGGTCGACCGCAACCACGAACGTCCCGCCGTTTCCCATGCCGCCGCGGTACTGCGACGCCGAACCAGCGATCGAAGACCGGCAATAGGCGGCACGGCCAGTTACCCTCACCGAGGGCCCGGCGCGGCATGGGCGCGTTTGGTCCAGGACTCGGTTGCTCTCACTGGCGGTGTGGCACCGCTTCTGCCTCCACTCGCACGCCGTCCTTCATTCGCCCGGCGTGCGGCTTATCTGTATGGGTGAGGTTCAGCTAGTTGGTGTTCGACGCGAGCCAAACGAACGCGCATGCCAGGCCGCAGAGGACCAGAAGCACGAACTGAACGGCGAAACCGAAGAACAGCGGTTGAGGCACCTGGTCTACGGCGTGCAGCATCCAGTCAGCCACGGCCGACCCACCAGCCCACGAAGAAGCCGGCCACGAAGGTGGCACCGGCGATGATGAAGAGCTCGGCGACGGTCATGCTGACGCGGATCACTTCAGTCGCGAGGGTCATGGACGTCTCCCTCGTGGCTTGTGATCCCGGGTGCTTCCACTCGTACGAAGTCGTCCGTACCCGCGGCCACCAGGGCGGCGTGCGCCATCTCCAGCGCCGCGATCGCCCGCTCGATCGTCAGCAACGGATGATCGTTGTCGCCGTGCAGCGCGACCGAGTCGTTGTACTCGTTGTGAGTGAACCTCGACGCGCTCACGTCGAGCATGATCACGACCGGTTCTGCGTCGAGCATCGAGTAGACACCGTGGTCCCTGAGCCACTCGTCAGGGCTTTCATTCATTCGGTCGAACGATACGGACGGGCCGTCCGGGCTGTCGGCGTACAGGGTGTTCACCATCACCCGTAGAGCGGGCGAAGTGGTGTCGGTAGATACTGCGTTCAAGGTCGGGCCTCCGTTGTCCGGTCCAGGCCCTCGTCTGGTGCTTCCATCACCGGCGAGGGCCGCTCAGTTCTGATGGGCTGAGGTAGACCGACCGGGTGGAGGTCCACGCCCGAATCGCGACCACCTTACGACCACAAAATGATCGGTATTCGCCGTCGCCAACCAACGGCACTCAATGGCCAAATCCCCTTGCGTGCAAGGGAAGCCAGCAACTATCAGCAACAACCAATCAAGGACGTTCGAACGTCGTCGGTTCGATTCCGACAGGCGGCTCCACTCCGGTAGACGGAGAAACCCCAGGTCACGGCGTACATGACCTGGGGTTCTGTATGTCCCGGCCGCCTCGTGGTGCGGCTCATGGTGCGAGTTTGCTAGCGCGCTTGCTAACTGGGCACCAGCGCGGACGCGTCCGGCCCCTCGTCCTCGTTAGTCTCGTCGTCCTCGTCCGGCCCGTTTCGAAGCGGCGATCCAACGCGAGTGCACGCGGCTGCGAATGACGAGCGAGCCCGCTGGAGCTGAGCAGTGAGCGGCAAGGCGCCGGCCGTCGCGTAAGTGAATGCGAACCTGCTCATCACCGAGTCCGAAGTCGCCAGACTGCGCGAGAGCATGGCGCGCTTCGCGGACGAATGGGGCTACGACCTCGACTCGATCCATGTCGAAGACCGCACCTCCGGCCGCAGCGCGTTCAACGCGATGGAGGCGACTGACCGCGAAGGACATCACGACCGTTCCGGTGCCGAGTCTCCACCACTTCGCTGGCATCGGTCACCCGATCGAGGTCAAAGACCACCTCCAGTTCCTCACGGCCGGGCGGGTCATCCCCACCGGCACTACCTGAGCGGTGGGGTTGGCGTGCCGATCCCTGTGTCCGCGTCAGCCCTGCCTTCCACTCCGCGCCCCTGCCTCGGTCACCCTCCTCAACTCCTCCCGAGCCAGGGGCGCGGTCACGACCAGGCCCACCCGAACGGACCAGCGATGCCGAAACCCACCCGGCCATCGCGACAGCCCTGCCCCGCCTGCAACGGCACGTCGTGGAAGGTCGTCCAGAAAACCCGCATCAAGAACGGCAAGGTAGTAACCGTCCCCGAACACGAACCGTGCTCAGCGTGCGGTGGAACCGGGTGGGCAACCCGGTAAATCCGGCGCCCGGCAAGCGCGGCTCGGTGTTTACTTAGCCGGGATTGTTTCTGCTCATCGCGTGATCCGTGATCCGACGACCCATGATGCGTGGGTCTTGCTGTGATTGGTGGCTGCGTAATGTCCAGCTTCTTCATACCGATCGAAGGTCTGACGATACTCACCGACTGGGAGGTTGGTGCTGTCACCGTTCGTCCAGCTGCCGAGGCCTTGGAGTACGTGCTCCACGGCCGACCGGCCGCGACAGTCGAATGGTTCGACAGCTTCGCGACCGAGCAGACACCCACAGCGTTCGGAATGGTTGAGGCCAATGACCTCGACTCTGCCATCGACCTTGTCGCCCAGGCGGTCGACCTGCTCCGCGTGTTCCAGCACGTCCGGTACTTCACTTCGCCGCTGACGCAATTCGGTCTTGCGGGCGATGTCGGCAGCGGTGTCATGCGATATGTCTGTATCGAGGGCGAGCGCCTTGGCCAGGGTCTCTCTCGCCGCGGCAACGCGCTCGGGTGGACCTTCGATGACTCAGACGCATGGGCAAGCTCGCCCGCCTTCCAGTGGGCGGCAAGCGCGATCGGCGCTTCAAATCCAAGCGAATCGCAGCGCCGTGCCTTGGTCGGTGTGCAACTGCTCTCGCAGGCCGTCGTCGAGCAGCGCGGCACCTTCAAGATGGTTGAACTCGTCGGTGCGCTGGAAGCTTGGCTCCTGCCTCGGCGACCTGGAGGACAGACGTTCCGCTTGGCCAGGGCGATCGCGTTCTTTGGCTGCGGCCGTCATCAGGGCTCATTGTGCGGGCGATCTCGCGAAACGTGCCCGTACCTTGAGCTCAATCCCGATGCGAAACGGCAGCGAGAAGAGCTGAAGCAACTGCAAACCAAAGGCGCCCGTCTCCCGTGGCGATGCTCTGAGTGGCACCGCGTTGTCGGGTGGTATGACGATCGGTCCGACGTCGTCCACGGGGCCGGACCCGTGATTCCCTATAAGGATGCAAGTAACGCTCTGTACTGGGTCTGCCGCTATCTCACTGAGCCAATTCTCCAGTGGTTGGCTGAACATCCCGAGGACCCAGTAGCGGCCCTGGAGGATGAGATGGCACTGCTGCCGCCTTCCCCCGATTGGACTGCCCGGCTCGGGAGCCCTCGTTGACGCGGGGCAGCCCCGAAGACCTACGCCCAAGTAGCGACCGACACCAGGCATCAGCACATGGCTGACGGTCGCTCACCGAAGCTGTCTGCCGGATTGACCTCTTAAGTATCAAGCCGCGCCGCGAGCGGCGCGCAGCGCGGCCCGGGCTCGATGCTGCGGAAGCGGCGATCACCGCGGCCGCCCTCCGGGGTTCTGTTTGGCTCGCCGACGAAGAAGAGTTGACTGCATTGGACTGGCAGCACACCGCATACCGCTACTCGCCAGCCAAACACGCCCTCGCGGACATAGGGTGGCCTGTGCCGGTGTTCCCGAACGGTGACTACTACGTGCACACCACGTCGGACCTGCGGTGGGGCACCTTCGCACATCCGTGGCAACAGTCGCTGACCGTCTGGGGCGCAGAGCTAGTACGGACCCTGGGCGCGGAACTGCTGACCTGGCTACCGCGCCACGCGCACAGCCGGTAGACGCACGCATCTGCCGCGATGCGCACTTCCGCACCGTCGCAGATCACCTGACGGACGACTGTCGCTTCACATGTAACGGTCAACTGCTCTGAGTTGGCCTGTCGTCGGTGTGGCTCGCCCGCAGAGCCTCGGCGTGCCGGAGAGCGGCGACGAAACCTGCGCCCGTGGCGCTGAACCAAGCCAGTACTACCCAGCCGGTGAATCGCAGCCAAGAAGTGCCGGCGTCGAGTGCCATCGTGCTTGCCCAGACCAGCCAGACGCCCAGGAATGCGAACAGGAACGCTACTCCCGTTACGTCCAAGGGCTTCCGCTGCCGCCGGACGATGAATCGACCCAGTCCGCGAGGTGGCAGCACAGAGCCAAGCGCAACGAAAGTTGCGGCCGCCGCGCAAGCAAGGAGGGGTGGGCCATCCGCTGCGATTGCCACGCCGCCCATCACGCACGCAGCAAGCGCTCCACCCAGCAGGGCCAACACTTTGACTCTCACGCGCAGACCGTACGCGGAAATCATCTCCAAGCACCAGCACCGCTGTGTCCACGTGGAGATGACCGACGTGCCTCCGTGCTGCAGTCGAGTAGCAGTACGCGGGAGTTCACGCACGTCCGCTCCCGCTCACCCAGCAGTGGTGACACAGGACTCGCCGAAGACCGCCAAGGGGAGCTTCCGGAGTACGGGGCAAAGCCACGTGATTCTCTCGACGCATGCGCCAGCTTGGGATCGATAGTGACGCTGCCAGTTGCCCTTGACCCGGGTGTGTATCGTGATCGGTGGCAAGGGGCTCGGGAATGTGCCTGAGCATCCACCAGATCTCTTCGAGACACGGAGCGCGGGACTGTGCCTGCGCCACCGTCTCTGTCCCCGTACCTCGTTCCCGTCCTCGGAGCGTCATGCCCCGAGGCAGAAGGAAACCTGTGACGATCTATTCCCAGCACCCGAGCCGTGGCAAGGTCCAGATCCTCGCCACCTACCAAGGACCGAGCGGTGTTCTGTCCGCAACGGTCACCAGCGTTGAGAACCAGGCCATTGCCGGCCCGATCGTCGATGCGCTGAATCGTGTGTCGGCGTACACGACGGTTCCGGTCAGCGTCCGAGACGAGCGAGACGACCGCTATCGCCGCTATCCCACCGACCACATCGACGCGCTTGTGGATCCGGAGGCCCGGCTCGCGCTGCGAGTCGGCGCGCACAGCCTCTGGTACCAGCACGTCATGCTGCGTCTCGCCAACGCCCTCAAGGACCTGGACGAGGCGACAGCGGACGCCCCACCACCGGTACGAACTGCGATCGCTGCTGAGCTGGAAGTCGAGGCGCGCGACCTACGGCATGGGTTGGCCGAGTTCTCCGATGGCGTGAGACCGCCTGCGGATGAGACTCGCCGGGTATGGGACGACGACGCGCCGTTCGTCACCTCGGAGGAGGCGCTGAGCGATGCCACTCGTCATCGTCTGGACGAGCAGGAAGACGAAGGGGGCGCCGCGGATCTTCGCCGGGCAGTCGCCGACCTGCAGTTGCTCTACGACGCGTACGTCAAGTCCACCAATACGGGAGCGCGGCTGGAGCTCGGCGAGTTCCTTGTCGAGGATGACCCTTGGGGCGACGAACGTGACAACTTCTTCCTCGACATATCAGCGCCGATTCCGGATGAAGACTCGCCCCAGGATACGTGGAGTGTCGGCATCCACCGATGGGTGCCCGACGACTCCGACGAGGAATACGGAGCAGACTCTGGCGAATCAATCCTCGAGTGTCGCCGGTCGACGACACCCGCCCTCGACGAACTGGTCAATCTGCTGAACCTCAGCGGCGGAGACAACGTCCAGCTCGCAGCCTGGGCGGCGACCCCGCTGGGAGAACCTCTTGCTGGTACCACCTTCGTCGTGACTGCTCGCTACACCGACTGAGCGCCTCCGAACCCATATTTGCAGGGATGTGACGCGTCGTGCCGGAGCGCAGACCGGTGCTGCGGCCCGACGCGCATCCCATCGGGTCGGCTCGTACCAGAGTGTTTGCCTCGTTGAGGGTGTAGCTGGCGGGGATTCGTTGGGGTGGTGGACGATCTTGGGGTGACTTCTCGGAGGCGGCCTGGTGGTGACGCGGACGAGCGGACGATGCTCAATGGTTGGCTGGATTGGCAGCGGGCGACGGTCCGAATGAAGTGCGATGGTGTGTCCGAGCTCGACGCGCAACGAGCGCCGCTTCCCTCCTCTCCGATGATGACCATCGCAGGGTTGGTGTCGCACCTGCGCTGGGTCGAGTACGGCTGGTTCGAGGTCAGTTTTCTTGGTGCTCCTGACCGCAGCCCCTCGGAGGCGCAAGATCCTCACGTGCAGTGGCGTGTCCCGGACGTTCCGCTCGTGAGGCTGCTGGACGAGTATGAGGAGCAGTGCGTGCGGTCCCGCGAGATCGTTGCGGCTCACGAGCTTGACGAGTTGGAGGCGTGGGCGCCGGAGGGGATGGAGGTGGTGTCGCTGCGCTGGATTGTTGGCCACATGATCGAGGAAACCGCACGCCATCTTGGTCACCTGGACGCTCTGCGCGAGCTGGCGGATGGCTCGACCGGTTCCTAGGTAATCATCCTTCCAAGTCGGCAGATCCACGTCTCGTGAGGGTGTCCGCTAAAGGTCGCGACGCTTGTTTCCTGATCATCTAGGCTCGGCGCGTGTTCGAGTTTGAGTTCGACAGTCCTCGCCGCATCCGGCTGCGGGTTGGGCGATGGCACTTTCGTACTTGGCGGTCTTGGGTGATGAAACTTCCCAGTGGGTACCGCCAGCCTGAGTGGATCTATGCCGTCGAGTGGTTCGATGAGGATGAGAAGTGGCATGGCCAGGCCGGTGCGTTCTTCTCGCAGGAGGCGGCGGAGGCTTGTATGGCACAGCTTGAGGCGGAGGGCCAAACGGACATGGTCGTCAATATGATCCCGGTCCATTCCCGGCTCCAGGACTGGCAGTGGGATCGCTAGCCTGCCTGCCGAGACGAGCAGCTTCGCCTGCTGATTGCAGGTTTTCGAGCTTGGGCATGGCGCTCCCTCTTCGGTGGTGAGGTAGGTAGGCCCTGGCCTGGCGGTGTGAACGCCCCGACATTGCGTTTAGCAGGCCGCAGTTCTGAGAAACTGCCTGGAGTATCCGTTTCAGGGCAAGGGACAAGTGCATGAGCGAGGCAGGCAATCAGGGTGCCACCGAAGTCGTACCGCCGTCGTCTGGTGGCGGTGATGAGACCAGACGGCAGCATCTTCGCCTGATGGGCTTCGCTGTGTCGCTGGCGTTGCTGGTTGTGCTCGCACCGCCATGGCTCATGGTCTTAGCTGATGGTCACGCGGTCCATAGGCTCTACAGCGGCATCAGCCTGATCGAGGTCTTTGGCGGGGTAGTTGTCACGATCGTCATCATGCTGACTGACCCGAATGGAACGGACCCGTTGACAGGCCAGACAGACCAAGTGGCGTTCACAGGCGCACCAATTATTGCCGTTGGCCTGTGGCTCGTGGCTGTCGTCGTGGCCCTAGCCGGCTGGTCAACAGCCCGAGCCAGCAGCTGACAGACATCCAGGTGAAAGTACGGGAACTGGTGGCGCATCCGTTTGCGTGAGCCCGACGGCCGGATGGCTGGCTGTCGAAGTCACTGGGTGCGACTGACGCGCTCGTGACGGGGCTCAGGCTTCGCCCTGGGTTCGGTCGTAGACGTCGGCTTCGAATTCTTCCAGTAGGCGTTCGCAGTCGGCGACCTTGGTGCGGGCGAGCTCCTTGCCGTCGGCATCCATCCAGTCGCGGCCCTCGACCTTGGCCAGCCAGCGGCGGAGTTTCTCCAGGTCCTGCCGGATCTCCTCGGCTTCCTCGAACGTGTAGTTCTCCCGGAACCGCTCGAACTCGATCTCCTTGACGAACTTGGTGTCGCACTCCTCGACGATCTCGGCGTACTCCTTGGCCGACTGGCTCCGGAACCCCTCGACGAACTGCTCGCGCGCATCGTCGTCGACGTCCGTCAGCGTCAGGAACACGCTCGAACCACCGAGCTCGGTGACCCGCTCCCGCACCTTCTCCATGCCGGCGCGCAGCTCCTCGCGGTCCGGCAGTACGCAGACCGCCTGCTGCACGTAGAAGCCGCCCAGCCGCTTGAGATCACGCCACACGGCGACCCGGGCCCGGGACGACTCGCTGGGCACCTTGTAGATGAGCAGCAGCCAGCTGTCCCGCTTCTTCGGGTTCGTACGTCGGGTCGCCATCAGGACAGGCTATCCAACGCTGCCAGGCCAACTCGGTCAGGCCAACTCGGTCAGGACAGCCCGGTTCCGACTGCCAGGCCGATCGCGAACGTCACCGCTGCGGACAGTCCGCCGAGAAGCAGTTGTCGCCCGCCGCCGTACCAGAACGGGCGGGCGGTGATCTTGCCGACGATGCCGCCGGTGACCACCAGGCCGAGCGCGCTCAGCAACAGCGCGGGCAGGATGCTGCCGGCGCCGAAGATGAACGGGATCAGCGGGATCAGCGCGCCGACCGCGAACGCGGCGAACGACGACCCGGCGGCGACCCACGGCGACGGCAGGTCATTGGGGTCGACGCCGAGCTCCTCGCGGACGTGGACGTCGAGCGCGACCTCCGGGTTCGCGGTCAGTTCGCGGGCGACTTCGGCGGCCAGCTCGGGGCGCAGGCCCTTCGCCTCGTACATCATCGCGAGCTCGCGCTCTTCCTCGGCCGGGTGGATCTCGAGCTCGCGTTTCTCGACGGCGATCTCGGCCTGCATCAGCTCGGCCTGGGACGAGACCGAGGTGAACTCGCCGGAGGCCATCGAGCAGGCGCCGGCCACCAGTCCGGCCAGGCCGGTCATCAGTACGACCGTGCCGCTCGCGCCGCCGCCGACGACCCCGGCAACCAGCGCGAAGTTCGACACCAGGCCGTCCATCACGCCGAAGGTCGCCGGCCGCAGCCAGCCGCCGGTGACATCGCGATGGGAGTGGTGGATCTCCGGGGACCGTTCCGAGAGTTCCGCAGTCATGAGTACCTCCTTCGGGACCGAGGTGAGCCTTGCTTAACGAAGGCTTGCGTAACCTCAGTTAAACTGAAGCATCTGTTACATCACTCTATTGGTGACCGAATCCAACGGCAAGAACCGATTGACACCCCAGTGACCGCGTAACTACTGTTTCAAGCAGCATATGTTTCATCTGACCTGAGGAAGTGAGAGATGGACGCGGCAACCTGGGGGCTGATCATCGCGACGTTCGTCGCGTGTTTCGTGGAGATGGTCGAAGCCACCACCATCGTGATGGCGATGGGATACACCCGGGGCTGGCGATCGGCGCTGGCCGGTACGTTCGCGGCCCTCGGTGCGCTGGCCGTGGTCACCCTGGCGGCCGGGTACGCGCTGGCGACCTGGCTGCCCGAATCCGCGCTGCAGCTGGCGATCGGCGGCCTGCTGCTGATCTTCGGCCTGCAATGGCTGCGGAAAGCGATCCTCCGGTCGTCCGGGCGCAAGGCGGTGCACGACGAGGACGCCATCTACCGCGAAGAAGTCGAGGCGGCCAAGGCAGCCGGCGAGAGCAAGGGCAGTCTTGACCTCTTCGCCTTCATGGTCTCCTTCAAGGGCGTCTTCCTCGAAGGCATGGAGGTGGTGTTCATCGTCCTCACCTTCGGGCTGAACGCGAACAACATCCCGGCCGCCAGCCTCGGCGCCCTGGCCGCGGTGGTCATCGTGCTGGGCGTCGCGGTCGCACTGCGCCGGCCGCTGTCGATGATCAACGAGAACCTGCTCAAGTACGGCGTCGGGCTGCTGCTCGCGTCGTTCGGCACGTACTGGGCCGTCGAGGGAATCGGCATCTTCCGGGACGGCCGGGAAAGTCTCGGCTGGCCCGGTCACGACCTGATGATTCTCGTCCTGCTCGCCGCCTGGCTGCTGCTCAGCCGGATCTTCGTCGCCGCGCTGCGCAAGCCGGCCGTCGCGGCCCCGGTCGTCCCTGTGGAGGTGCGGAAGTGAAGTATCTCAAGGCCTTCGGCCAGTTCTGGTACGACTTCATCATCGGCGACGACTGGAAGATCGCTGTCGCCGTCGTCACCTCGCTTGTCATCCTGGTGATCGCCATGCTCAGCGGCGCCTTCAGCGACACCGCGCTCACTCTCGTCGGCGGCGCACTGCTCATGGTTGCCTTCAGCATCAGCCTGGCAATCGATGTCCGCAAGAAGAAGGGGTGACAGTGCAGCGTTTTGGAAGCTGAGGCGTCTCTCAGGGTGTGACTGATTCGGCGGTGCGGCTCCAGCTTCTGGCTGAGCCGCGCCGCTGCTGGTATGTCGACCTTGGAGTGGAGCGGATGGCGCTGAGCAGGAGCAGACTGAGAGTGCTTGCGTTGGGCAACAAGGCGAGGTCTGGTACGGCGGCGAGGTCTGGTACGGCACGGGTCGCTGTAGTTGCCGGGCTCGTCGCCCTGACCCTTCTCCTACCGGCGGCCACCGGCGCCAACCCCGCACCCGCTGCACCTTCGGGGCCCGCGGCTGCTGGGTCAGCGGGGTTTGCTGGGGTGGGCGTTGAGGTTTCCGAGCTGGTGACGACCGGTACGTACGATCTCGGACTGATCAACCTCCCCGGCCTACCCCACAAGGTCGAGCTCACCGGTGTCGTGCACCGGCCGAAGGTCTCGCTGGGCCGGCGGCTGCCCGTCGTTGTGATGCTTCACGGGCAGCACGCGGGGTGTACGTACGACGTGGACGGTTTCGTCTGGCCCTGCCCGCCTGGCAAGTTCTTTCCGAGCTACCGCGGCTATGACTATCTCGGCAAGGACCTGGCCGCTCATGGTGTCGTCGTCATCTCGATCAGCGCCAACGGGGTCAATTACCGCAGCGGCGACTCCGACGACGAGGGCATGACCGCCCGGACCCGGCTGATCCGCAAGCACCTCGATCTCTGGAAGGAGTGGACGACCCGCGGCAACGGCCCGTTTGGGCGACAGGTGCTGAGCGCGATCGATTTCTCCCGCGTCGGGTTGATGAGGCATTCTCAAGGTGGAGAGGGCGTCATCCGGGCGGCTGAGCACAAGGGCGCCGACCTCAAACCGTACGGGATCAAGGCTGTGCTGGCATTGGCACCGAGCGGTTTCAAGAGGCGCTCGGTGAGCTCGATCCCGATTGCGGCGGTCGTCGGAAGCTGCGACGGCGATGTCGGCCCGGGTGCGGTCAAGTACTACGACGACTCCCGGTACGCCCAGGCCGGCGACGTGGCCCCGAAGTACCAGGTGATCATCCAGGGCGCCAACCATTCCTTCTTCAACACCACCTGGTCGCCCAGCGGCGGACTCGGTGGGCGGGATGAGTGGTACAGCTACGACCCCAAGTCCTCCGAATGCGCCGTGGGCAAGCCGACCCGGCTGACCGAGGACGGTCAGCGGAAGGTCGCGCTGGCGTACTTCAGCAGCTTCTTCCGCCTCCACCTCAAGAACGAGCGCCGCTTCGCGGGGATCTGGCAAGGTACGGCCAAGCCGCCACGGTCCTTCGGAACGGCGGAAGTGCCGATCAGCTACCACGCCCCGGCGAACCGTCGACTTGACCTCAACCGGCTTGCGGTGGCCGCCGATCTGACCCGGAACGCCGTCGGCGGGGCAGTCAGCCAGCGCGGGTTCCAGTCGGTGAGCCTGTGTGGGGGAGCCGCGCCGCAGCCGCGCAACTGCCTGGCCCGGTCGGACATAGAGGAGGTCACCGCCCCGCACCAGGAAACCACCGGCCCGAAACCGGGCCTGGGCGTCGTCGCACTCAAATGGGCCAAGCCCGGCGCAATCTTCACTAACCACCTGGAGGGCGCCGCCCGCAACCTTTCGTCCTACCGCCAACTCCGCTTTCGCGCCGGCGTCAATTTCACCGACAAACTCAATCCGGTCGGCAAACCCCAGGACTTTTCCGTGGTCCTCACCGACGGCGCCGGCAAGACCAGTTCGGTCCGCGCGGGACAGTACGGCAAAGCGCTCCAGTACCCGGCCCTCATCGACCGCCTACCCGGCAACCGAGACCTGCGAATCTTCTTCTTCCACCAGCAAACCATCCCCCTCACCGCTTTCACCGGCGTCAACCTGCACAACATCCGCTCAATAGAATTCCACTTCAACACCACCCCCAAAGGCTCAATAGCCCTAACCGACCTAACCGCCACCCGCTAGCCGGGTTCTGCGGATGCGATTGGTGTTGGCGTACGCCGGGCGTACTGTCGGCGCATGGTATTCAGCTCGCCGCTGCACCGGGTCGCGCCGAACCGCATGGCCGATGAGCGCGACGCCCTGACCCAGCAACTCGACTTCCACCGCGCCACCCTCCTGCAAAAGCTGGAGGGGCTGGACGACGAGAACCTCCGCCGTCCGATGACGGCATCGGGGCTGAGCCTGTTGGGTTTGGTCAAGCACCTGGCCGCGACGGAGCACGGCTGGTTCCTCGAGATCTACGGCGGTTTGCCGAGGCCAGACGTGTTCTCGAACGAGGACGACCCAGACGCCGACTTCCACATCGCGCCCGAGGAAACGGCGGCTGTGATCGTCGGGCTGTACCTGAGTATCTGCGAGCAGGCACGGGCGGTCGTCGCTGCCGGTGCACTCGACGACGTGGTCACAACGCCGTCCGGAGCTCGGGCGAACCTGCGGGCGATCCTCGTTCACCTGGTCCAGGAAACCGCCCGTCACAACGGCCACGCCGACATCATCCGAGAATCAATAGACGGCACAACAGGCCACTAAAGGCAGTTGTCATCGCGAATCGGGACGGTGCATAGCTTATGGACGCGGCGGCTTGGCGGGACCTGCTGAGGGACGGGCATGGATGGCTGGAGTTGCAGCCGCCCGTTGATCCGGATGAGATTGCGGCGGCCGAGGTCCGGCTTGGCGTCACGTTTCCGAGTGAGCTGCGTGGGCTGTTCCGGGCGACAGACGGCATCTACGACAAGCGCGGCCAATGGTTCGTGCTGTGGCGACTTGAGGATGTTGTGCAGCGGAACCTTGAGGCCGGGAACGGACTGGACTACGCGACTCGGCGGCTCCTTTCCATTGGAGATGACGGGACCGGCGCGCCGTTCTGCATCACGCTGGATGGCGAATCCGCTGTGTTCTCCTGGTCGCCGATCGAGCGAGAAGCACGACCGCTTGCACCCGGCCTTCGCAAGTTCTGGTTGGGATGGCTGGCCGGGGAGATCAGTACCTGACACCGGCCGGAGCTGGGGGCCACGGTGCGGTGTATCGGCGAGACTGGCGGGACCGGTCGTGTACGGGATTGAGGTGGTTTGGGTGTTCTTGGTGCAGATGTCGGGGGTGCCGGGGGCGGGGAAGTCTACGGTGGCGGCGTATGTGGGGCGGGTGTACGGGGCGGTGGTTGTCGACTATGACGTGATCAAGAGTGCGGTGCTTGATGCGGGGTTTGGGCTTGGGGAGAGTACGAAGGCGGCGTACGAGGTGATGTACGCGCAATCGCGGCATGTGCTGCGGCAAGGGCTTGATGTGGTGATGGACAGTCCGTGCTTTTGGCCGCGGATTCTTGATGAGGGGATGGCGATCGCGGGGGAGTGCGGGGCTACGTACAGGTATATCGAGTGTCAGTTGGCGGATCTGACGGTGCTTGATGAGCGGCTCAGACAGCGGGTGCGGTTGCGGACTCATCGGCGTGGGGTGGGGCATCCGCCGGTGGATGTCGGGGATGAGCTCGAGGACGGCGAGGCGTTCTACCGCGGCGCGATCGACCGGGTACGGCGGCCGGCGGAGGGTTATTTGCAATTGAACATGGAGCGACCGTTGTCCGAGGTACTGCCGGAGGTCGACGCGTACCTGAAGTCCTGAGCCGGGCGCGTCCTGAGGCGGGGCGCGTGATGAGGCCGGGCGGGTGTGAGCGTGGACGGATCAGGCCCCGGGGTGAATGCCGAGCCATTGTTCGGCGTTGAAAGCTTCGTAGCGTTCTGCCTCGGTGAAGCCGAGTTTTTCGGCCAGGCGGAGCGATTGGGTGTTGGCGGTTTGGGTGCTGAGGGCGATCGGTTCGCCGGGGTGGGCGGTGGTGAACCAGGTCAGCGCGGCAGTACACGCCTCGGTCGCATACCCGCGGCCCCACGTCTGCGGGAGGAACAGGTAGCCGAGCTCGTACCTGGCGAGGTCGAGGCGGATCTGGTCCGGGCGCTCGGGATCGCGCGGGTCGAGGGTGATTGTGCCGATCATCGCGCCGTCGAGCGCGACCACGAACAGGCCGGGGCGCCGGCGCGGCGGGTCGGGCATGGTGCGTTCGAGGTCGGCGCGGGGTTGCGGCCCGCCGATGTACGTGCCGACTTCGGGGGAAGCGAGCAGGTCGATGATCGCCGTACGGTCCCGGGGCTCGGGTTCGCGGAGCACGAGACGCTCGGTGTGAATCGGGGGCGGAGGCCACGCGGCGGTCATGCCGGCCAATTTATCGTAAGGCGCTGGTCTGCTGGAGCGGTTGCTCGCGGCAACTAAGGAGGTAATGGAGGTGCGGTGCCGCGGTTGGGTCGCTAGCGTCGGGGGCGTTGCCGACAAGTGCGGGAGGTTGCGGTGCGGTACTACTACGCCGAGCACGAGGACGCGTACCGGCGCCTCCGTGAGCGCGGGATCAGGCAGTGGAGCGCGCTGTTCGAGGCCGAGTGGGGCGGCGGCGTCGACGCGTTCCCCAACCGGGAGTTTCTCGAGCGGGCGCTGCCGCGGTTGGCGTTGGGCGACCCGCGGGACGTCGAGGTGCTGGAGTACGGGTGCGGCACCGGGCCGGCGGCGTGCTTCCTCGCGGGACTCGGGTATCGCGTCGAGGCAGTCGACCTGATCCCGGACGCGATCGAGGTAGCGCGGGAGATCGCGGCGGAGCTCGGGGTGGAGGTCGAGTTCGCGGTACGCGACATGTGCGCGTTGGCGGGGGAGCCGGTGCGCAAGCAGTACGACCTCGTACTCGATGGGTACTGCCTGCAGTCGATCGTGACGGATGCGGACCGAGCGGCACTGTTCGCCGCCGTACGCGAACGGTTGAGGGGGTACTACGTGATCTCCACCGCGATGTACGCGCCGGACCGCGAGTACGACGTGGGTTTCTGGTACGACGCGGAAACCGGAATCTGCTACCAGGCAGGAGCACCGGGCGACGCGGCGGTCGAACGCGACGGCACCTGGTACCGCCCGCACCGCAGACACCTACGCCCCGAAGCCCTACACACCGAACTGGAATCAGCCGGCTTCCAAGTCCTCTCCCAGGAAGGCCCAGACGGCGGCAATGTCATCTGCACCCGAGCGTGACGAGAGCGAGCGGACGACCGATCCCGCCGCACGACCTGCTGACCCCGCCGCACGACCTGCTGATCCCGCCGCGGGAGCTGCTGGTCGTTCCGAGCGGGCCGCGGAGCAGTTGCTGGTGGCGCGCTCCTTGCTGGATGAGCTTGGGCTGGTCGCGCGGTGGAGCCGGTACGGGGACGTGACCGTGGTCGGGTCGGTGGGGATCGGCGTGGTGGTCGCGCCGGACATCGACCTGGAGGTACGCGGTGAGGTGCGGGTCGCGGATGGGTTCGCGGTGATGGCGGCGTTGGCGGAGTTGCCGAAAGTGCGGCGGATTACGTACCTGGATGCCCGGGATCGGCATGAGCGCGGGCAGTACTGGAAGCTCGAGTACGAGCTGACGGATGCGGTGACGTGGACCGTGGACACGTGGGTGTTCGATCCGGGGGCGCCCGGTGGCGGAGCGCTGACTGCGGCCGTGAGGGATGCGTTGGGCGTGGAGGAGCGGGACGTGGTCCTCATGATCAAGGAGGAAGCGGCTGCGGTGGGGGAGCGGGCGCCGGGGTACTGGTTGTACCAGGCGGTGCTTGACGGGGGCGTGCGATCGTATGCCGAGTTCCGCGGTTGGCTTGGGGATCGCAACATCTATGAACGCACGGGCTGGTTGCCTACCATCTAGGGCGTGAAGGAAGCCGTGGGCTTCGTGATCTGGGTCATCCGGCTGGCCCGCCGGATGCATCTACGCGCTCTGGAGCTGTGAACGTCCAGGTGTTGTCGGTCTGGGTGAACTGCCAGCTCACCACAGTGCCGTGGGTCAGGTAGTGGATGACGGGGACGGCGATCGGTGGGTACGGCATGTCCTTCAGCACCTCGATCGCCTCGGCGTACGTGAACCAGCGCGCTTCCAGAACCGAGTTGTCCGGGTCATTGATCGCGAACGTGGGGTCGTCGACCTCGGTCACGTAGTTCCAGGCGCGGTAGGTCAGAATGCCGTCGACCTCGACCGACGTGGTCCACGCCAGGTCGAGTTGCGAGGCGCACAGGCCGGACTCTTCCTGTAGTTCGCGGCGGGCGCCGGCGGATGGGGTTTCGCCGGGTTCTACGGCGCCGCTGGGTGGGCTCCAGTAGGGCGGGGTGTTCCATTCCTCGTAGCGTTCGCGGATGAGTGCGATCCGGTTCGCGTGGTGCGCGAGTACGCCGGCGTACTGCTGGAGGTCGGCCATGGGCCAAGTATTCCGGAAGGGGAGCGTCCGGAATCGGGGTTAGCGTGTTGGTATGAGTGAAAGCGAGTGGGTGTCCCCGTGGTGGGAGCCGCCGTTGGCGGGGAGTGAGGCTGAGCAGCTGGTGGGGGCGTTGGACCGGTTGCGGACGACGTTCCGGTTCAAGGTGGACGAGCTGGACGCGGACGGGTTGAACGTACGGATCGGGGCGTCGTCGATCACGCTCGGTGGGTTGATGAAGCACCTTGCGGCGAACGAGGACTACATGTTCGACGTCAAGTTCCGCGGGCTGCCGATGAGTGGGCCGTGGTCGGAGAACGGGTGGCGGGACGACAACGACTGGGAGTTCGAGTCGGCGGCCGAGAACACGCCGGCTGAGCTGTACGCGCTCTGGGACGGCGCGGTCGCGCGTTCCCGGGCGACCCTGGCCGCGGCGATCGCGGACGGCGGCCTGGATCAACCGGCGCACATCAGCTGGCCGGACGGGCGGCATCCGAGTCTCCGCCGGCTCGTCTGCGACCTGATCGAGGAGTACGGCCGCCACACCGGCCACGCCGACCTGATCCGCGAAGCCGTCGACGGCCGGGTCGGCGAAGACCCGCCCGCTGACTGGAAACCGGTGGGCCCGGCTACTTGATCCGCCGCATGGTCCCGTCCTCGGCGACGCCGATCACCGTGGTCAGGCCGTCCACCTTCAGGTTCACGACGAGCTGCGAACCCTGCCGCGACGTCGTGTACGAAACAACCGCATTGCTCCGCGAAGGCACGATCGCCGACAAGATGCTCGCGCTCCGCCCAGCCCGGTTGAACTTCACCACCGGAGACGCCAGCCGCCGATCGATCGTCTGGTAATGCCATCCCTGCACAGGATCCTGTTGCCCACTGACCACCTCGATCGGCGTCGTCTCCTGCTGGAACGGGATCTGCAGCAACGTCGTCTTCACCGCATCGCCGGCTGCACGCGCCACCGCCGAATCACTGCCGTTGACAACCACCTTCTGATCGGCCGGCAAGTGCCACAACGTCGAGTAGTTCTCATCCGCTTCCGACGTACCCCGATCCAGCACCACCATCACATCGGGATCTTTCAGCATCAGCACGCCGCGCGTACGGTCGATCCCCGTACCCGGCGAATCCCGCAGCTCGTAGAACTCCGACGTCGGCTTGATCGCGGACCGTACCAGCTTGGTTTCCGGATGCCCCTTCGCCGACTGCACCGCCATCACATTGTGCGCGAACTGGCCTTTGGCCCACGATCGCCAGGCGTCCATCTTGTACCCGGCGTGCCCACCGTCGATCAGGATGTCCCGCCCGCGCGAGGTGTACGTGACGGAGGTGTGGTCGTTGTGCCCATGGAGCTTCTGCGCCGGCCCGAACCGGATGCTGTACGTCGACTCCTGCGTGAACGCCCGCGTCTCACCCCATCCCGTACGCCCGAACACGTACCCGCCGTCGAAGATCCCGATCCGCTGCGTCGGCCGGATGCCTTGCTTGCCGAGCGTGCCGGCGTACTCGAGCACCGTCCCGGTCACCGGGACCGTTCGAACCACCTCGGAGTCGCCGAGTTGGGGAAGATTTCCGAGCGAGTTGGTGGCCAGCGCGAGCCATTTCGCCAGCTCCCGGCGGCGCGCCATGATCGTCGTCCCCGGGTCGGCGCCGCACTTCCGGAGTACGTCGATTGCCCTTCCCCACAGTGCATAGTTGAACTGCGCGTACGCGGTCGACTGCTCGTTCGTCGTTCCTTGCGTGTCGATCGAGGTCTTGATCGCGCTGGTCAACCGGCTCGTCGCGAGCTGCTTCAGGTCCGCGCGCCCCAGCGTGCAGCCGATGCCGAACAGCGCCAGGCTCTCGTCGGTGCCGTGGTTCCAGTCACCGCTCCAGTTCGTCTGCAGGAACTGCGCGTGATCCAGCAAGGTCTTGTCCAGCCACGCGTACGTGAGTGGAAGCCGGCCGACGTGCAACCCGGACAGCACGGCCTGGCGGAGGCAGATCAGTACGTTGGTGCGGTGCATCGTCGACTCGTACGCGCCGACGTCGGACTTCCACGAGTACGGGTTGTCGTCGACCCAGTCCCGCGCGATCGCGCTGACCCGCTGCAGGGCGGCGCGATCGCCCTTCGCGCCGGCGTTGATTCCTTGGCCGAGCCAACGCAGCGAGTGCAGCCACATGTACCAGCTGGGGTTATTGTCCGGGTTCACCCGCCAGTTGATGTTGCCGGTGCCGTCGCCGATCTTGGTGGGTGGTGTGGTGCCCCAGGCGTACGTGTCCTGCTGCAGGTTCGCGACCGGGTTCGGGCGGTCGATGCCGCTGTAGGCGGGGCAGGTGTAAGTGTTCGTGCCGGCCGGTGCCGGCGGGGCGGTCGGTGGTTCGGCGGTGTGCTCGAGGGTCGGGTCCGGCGCTGCCTCGGGGGTCGAACCGCTCCACGGGACGATCAGTGCGGCGGCCAGTACGCCAGCGGTGCCGAGCAGGGCGACGGCGAGTCGCGCGGGCGTGCTGTTCGTACGCAGATGTCTCGCGGGCATCGTGTGTCCTCACCGCATGCAATTGGGCATGCCTGTTCCGGCCTAGACCTGAATCGAGGCGGACCGCTCCCCCGAGTCGTGGTCAGCTGGAGTGTGCCCGCGCGTCCGAAGGTTGCTTCCGGCATCTAATGCCGGTGGTCCTGGGTCTTTCCCTCTGCCTTGTAGGACGGTCCGAAGTGGAGAGAAAGTTGCAAGGAGCCCCCACTTCACTTCTGGATTGCCCGGAAGGGCAGCACCAGCTGTACCGGAAGGGGGTGCCGTGAAGCCGGGTCAGCTGCTGAGGCCCGGCGCTTCGATCGCTTGGGTGATGAGTTCGTTGCGGGCGCTGCCGCCGAGCGGTTCGCTGGTGTGTACGCCGTCGCGCAGGTAGCTGGCCGGGCGATCCTGCTGCGAGGTGAGGAACTCGGACCAGCGGATGATCTTCAGGTTCGGGTGCCGGGCGGCGGCTTCGTCGAGCTGCTGGTTGATCCAGGCGCTGTTCGCCAGATCCGCTTGCCGGACGGCCGCCGGTTGCTTGGTGCGGCTCGCGTACACGTTCACCCAGTACACCGTCCGGTCCGGCCCGGCGATCCGTAGCGCGCGCTCCACCTGCGCCGCGAACGCCGGCGGGTCGAAGATGTCGTTCGTACCGACTGCCATCACGATGCGGCGCGGCAGGCCGTAGTCGCGTGACCACTGTTCGAGAGCGTCGACCGCGGCGGACGTCGGCTGCCCGGACCAGTCGTGGAAGGCGATCGAGTCGCCGGTACGGTTCGCGAGCATCCGCTCCAGCGCCGAACTGTCCTGCACGGCGATGCTGTCGCCGAACATGAAGATCCCGTCGAACGTGAGTACGTCCCGGATCTGGTCTTCGGGGGTGATCCGGCGGATCAGGTTCTGCCAGGAGCCGAGCGTGCCCGAACCGTACCGGCCGGGGCCCTTGGTGGCGACGCTGTACGAACCGTTGCCGTCGGCGGTCGTGTCCGCGTTGGTGGTCCGTGGTTCGAGGACGACGAACCCGGCACCGACCAGGCCGAGCACCAGCAACGAGACGACGATCGCGGCCAGCGACGCACCGAACGATCCGCGAGCAGCCGCCGGCCGATCCCGCTCAGCCGCGCCCCGCACCTGGTGCAACATGTCGCCCCCTCACCGTCCGCCTGAATGCCTACCCAAAAGACATGACGCCACGGGACCCTCCAACTGCTGCATCCGAGTCCCAACCTCTAGATGCACACCGCCCCCAGCAGGTTGCACTCGCCTCTCCCCAGCATCCCCGAAGACACAAACCCGCGATAGATTCCGGCCCATGCCAAAACCCGCTACACTCCGCACTCGCGAACTAACCAGCTGAAGCCGAGTCAACCGCCTGAACGTCAGTTGGTGCGTTCGGATTCGCTGCGTTCTACGCAGAATTCGTTGGATTCGGGGTCTTTCATGGTGACCCAGCCGCGGCCGTCGGGGGTGCGGTGGTCTTCGTGGATGGTGCCGCCGAGGGACAGGATGCGGTCGACCTCGGCGTCGCGGGTGCGTTCGGTCGGGCCCCAGTCGAGGTGTACGCGGTTCTTCACGCTCTTTCCCTCGGGCACCTTGATGAAGAGCAACCCAGGAACCGGCGCCGGCGCCACCACCAGCACCTCGTCATCCCCAGGCACGTCCCCGTCAGCCACCGGCCACCCGGTCACCCCACTCCAGAACTCGGCCAACGCGAACGGGTCCCCGGCATCAACAGTGATATGTCGTAGCTGCATCCCGCGACCCTAGCGGTCGGCTGCAATCCAATTGATGGTCGCGGGTTGTCCGTAGGCGGGTCTAGGGTGCGAAGTGGGTGCCGTGCCACCGGGCGCGGCCGGTTGGGGGAAGGATCAACCAATGGCATCCCGGCTCAATCCGTACATTCAGTTCGATGGTGACGCGCGTGCGGCGATGGAGTTTTATCAGGGGGTTTTCGGCGGTGAGGTGTCTTCGAACACCTTCAAGGAGTTCGGCACGGGGCACGGGCCGGACGACGACGACAAACTGATGCATGCTCAGCTCGAGACACCGAGCGGTTTCACCCTGATGGCGGCCGACACGCCGCAG
The DNA here is from genome assembly GCF_039531045.1 of Kribbella hippodromi. Taxonomy (NCBI): domain Bacteria; kingdom Bacillati; phylum Actinomycetota; class Actinomycetes; order Propionibacteriales; family Kribbellaceae; genus Kribbella; species Kribbella hippodromi. The sequence goes on from NZ_BAAAPH010000001.1 coordinate 359,544, forward strand.
GGGATGCCGTACAACCCGGGTGAGAACATCGCAATCAGCCTCAGTGGTGACGGCTCGGAGTTGCGCGATTACTACCAGAAGCTCTCCGACGGCGGCAAGGTCACGGTGCCGCTGGAGAAGCAGATGTGGGGCGACGAGTTCGGCATGCTCACCGACAAGTTCGGCATCAACTGGATGGTCAACATCGCGGGCTGATCCGCGAAACAAACCACCAGCCGGCGCGTACGGGCGTACGCGCCGGCTGCCCAACGCGCACTTACTTGTTGATCGTCGCCTCGATCAGCCCGGGCTCGTACGAGCCGCCGAGCTGATTGAGCGTGACCGCCATCCGGTTCGTCGCGTTGATCATCGCGATCAGCGTGACCAGGGCGACCAGCTGGTCCTCGTCGTAGTACTTCGCGGCGCGCGCCCAGGTCTCGTCGCTGACGCCCTCGGACGCGTCCGCCAGCCGGGTGGCCTCTTCGGTCAGCGCCAGCGCCGCCTGCTCTTCCTCGGTGAAGACGGTCGAGTGCCGCCACCCCGCGACGAGGTTGATCCGCGTACTCGTGTCGCCCTCCGCGGCCGCCTCCTTGGCGTGGATGTCGATGCAGTTGCCGCAGCCGTTGATCTGGCTGGCGCGGAGCATCACCAGGTTCTGCGTACGGTGCGACAGGCTGGCCTGCTGCAGCAGACCGTGCACCGCGAACAACCGCTTCGCCAGCTTGGCGCCGAACTCGTTCTTCATGATGTCGATCCGGGGTTCAATCATCATCGTCCTCATTCTTGGGATCTACTGGATGACCACGAGATGCCGCCGGCCGGGCCGCTGTGACCGGTACCGGACGTGACGAGCGCCATACCGGACGAGATGTCACAAAATCCGGGCGGGCGGTGTCTTGTGCTGACACCCGCGTGCACGAGGAGCCAGCCATGACCGGTACCGATCGAGCCACCGAAGCGTTCGTTGCCCATCGCAACCTGTTGTTCACGGTCGCGTACGAGCTGCTGGGCTCGGCCGCGGACGCCGAGGACGTCCTGCAGGAGACGTGGTTGCGCTGGGTGGGCGTCGACCTGGACACGGTGCAGGACCAGCGCGCGTACCTGGTCCGGATCGCCAGCCGGCAGGCGCTGCAGCGGTTGCGTACGCTCGGGCGCCGGAAGGAGTCGTACGTCGGCCCGTGGCTGCCCGAGCCGCTGCTGACCACGCCGGACGTGGCCGAGGACGTCGAGCTCGCCGACAGTGTGTCGATGGCGATGATGCTCGTCCTGGAGACGCTCAAGCCGACCGAACGCGCCGTTTTCGTCCTCCGGGAGGTCTTCGGCCTCGAGTACGACGAGATCGCGGCGGCGATCGACAAGAAGCCGGACGCGGTACGGCAGATCGCGCACCGGGCCCGCTCGCACGTCGCGGCCCGGCGCCCGCGCGGGGTGGTGTCGGCCGATCAGACCCGCGGTGCGCTGGAGGCGTTCCAGCGCGCGGTCAACACCGGTGACCTGCAAGGCCTGGTCGACATGCTCGCGCCGGACGTCGTCTTCCTCGGCGACGGCGGCGGCGTCGTCCAGGCGCTGCCCCGCCCGGTCGTCGGCGCCGACAAGGTGGCCCGCCTGCTGGCCCTCGCCATCCCCCGAATGGCCGAAGGCACCCTCGAATCCACCCAGATCAACGGCCAGCCCGCCATGATCCTCCGCTTCGCCGGCGAAATCGACACCGTCACCGTCCTCCACGTCGACAACAACCAGATCACCGGCTTCTACGCCGTCCGCAACCCCGAAAAACTGAACAACCTCACCGACGAGATCCCGCTGACCCGCTAAGCAAGCAGCGGGCTGGATTCGGGGACGGGGGTGAGGGGGGTGCCCTTGGTCAGGTAGTGGCGGAGGTTGTCTGCTACGAGGTTGGCCATGGCGGTTCGGGTGGGTTGGGTGGCGGAGCCGACGTGGGGGAGCAGGACCGCGTTGGGGAGGGTCAGTAGGTCGGGGTGGACCTTCGGTTCGTGTTCGAAGACGTCCAGGCCGGCGGAGAGGATCGTGTTCGTACGGAGCGCGTCGACCAGCGCCTGTTCGTCGATGACCGTGCCGCGGGCGACGTTGATGACGATGCCGTCCGGCCCGAGTGCTTTCAGGACCTCGGCGTTGACCAGGTGGCGCGTACTGTCCCCGCCCGGGATGACAATCATCAGAATGTCTACATCGGCGGCCAGCTCAAGCAGCGACGGGTAGTACTCGTACTCGACGTCCTTCTGGCTGCGGTTGTGATACGCGACCGAGACACCGAACGGTTTCACCCGGTCGGCGATCGCCTGCCCGATCCGGCCGAGCCCGAGGATGCCCATCCGCCGGCCGTGCAGGGTGGCGGGCGTCAGCGGGTACGGCGTCCCGTCGGCCCACTTGCCGTCGCGCAGGTACCGCTCCGCGCGAGACAGCTCGCGAACCGTCATCAGCAGCAGCCCCATCGCCGTGTCCGCGACCTCGTCGTCCAGCACGCCAGGCGTATTGGTCACCACCACGCCACGCTCAGCCGCTGCCGCCGCATCGATCCGGTCGTACCCGACGCCGAAGCTGGCGATCAGCCGGACCGCGGGCAGCCGATCCAGGTACGCCCCGTCGATCACCGTGCCGCCGGCCGCGATGGCGACGATCTCGTCGCGGCGCCGCGCGAGTACGCCATCGGGGTCGGGCTCCTCCCAGAGCCGGATCAGCTCGCAGTGACCGTCCAGCCCGGCGGCGACGGCGGCGTTCATCGGTCCTGGCATCAGCACGACTGGGAGCTCCATGCCTTCATCCTCATCGACGCATCCGGACCGGACCAGGAACTCAACCCGCATTTCTCAGGCCCTGGACAGGAACCCGGCCAGGAACCCGGCCAGGAACTCCGCCTGTTCATCGCCGCTTTCCGTGCCGCCACTATTGCCCCGGCGCCCGCGAGGACGACGATCGGAGCAGGAGGTCACCATGATCATCGACTGCGCTTACTACCGGGACGGTCGCCGCCAGCACGTCGAGGCGATGTCGGTCGCGGACGCCGCCGCGAGCTGCCGGGCCGGCGGCTTCGTCTGGCTGGGGATGTACGAGCCGACCGCGGAAGAACTGACCCAGGTCAGGGAGAGTTTCGGGCTGCACGAGCTGGCAGTCGAGGATGCGCAGACGTTCCACCTCCGGCCGAAGGTCGAGCCGTACGAAGGGGACGTTCGCCTGGTCATCCTGCGCACCGCCCGGTACGACGACGCCCGCGAGGAAGTGGATTTCGGCGAGGTGAGCGTCTTCCTCGGGCCATCCTTCGTGATCACCGTCCGTCAAGGGGTCGCGAGCGATCTGCACGGGGCCCGGATCCGGCTGGAGCAGCGCCCCGAACTCCTGGAGTGCGGTACGAGCTCGGTGCTTTGGGCGATCCTCGATCAGGTCGTGGACGGGTACGGCCCGGTCGTCGCCGAGCTGGAGCGTGACATCGAGGAGGTGGAGCGTACGGTCTTCGCCGGATCGGTCGCGCCGACCGAGCGGATCTACTTCCTGCGCCGCGAGGTGACCGATTTCTACCGCGCGGTGCATCCGCTGCTCGCCGTACTGACGACGCTCGAACGCGATGCCCGTGACACCGCCTTGCTGCCGTACTTCCGCGATGTCCACGACCATCTCGTCCTGGTGAACGAGGAGGTTGCCGCGCAGCGCGATCTGCTCGCCACGGTGCTCGAAGCGAACATGGCGGTGATCGGCGTCGAGCAGACCAAGGTCAGCGTGCGGCAGAACGCGACGATCGAACAGCTGACGATTCTCGCCACCGTGTTCCTGCCGCTGACCTTCGTCACCGGGTTCTTCGGGCAGAACTTCGCCTGGCTGGTGGACCGCATCGGCGCCGAGTGGGACTTCTTCGTACTCGGCATCGGCGGTCTCGTCCTGCCCTGCATCGCCCTACTCGTCTGGTTCCGCCGCCAACGCACCGCCCGAGCTCAGTAGCGGCCATCTTGTGTCCGCTACTGCGGTGATGCTGGACCCATGACCACAACAGCTTCCCTGCACGCGTATTTCGCCTACCGCGACGCCACCGCCGCACTGCGCTGGCTGGAGCGCGCTTTCGGTTTCGAGACGACCATGGAGGTTCCGGACGACAAGGGCGGCGTCCTGCATGCCGAGATGCGGTACGGCGGGATGGCGTTCACGTGTTTCACCGACGAGCAGCAGTACGACCGCCCTACCCGCAAGGGCGACAGCGTCGGCCACGGGATGTACGTCGCGCTGGAAACCGAGGACGAGGTGGACGCGACGTACGCGCGGGCGACCGCGGCCGGTGCCGAGCCGGTGTGGAAACCGGAACTGTCCGAGTGGGGCAACTACCGCTGCCGGGTGGCGGACCCCGAAGGCTACGAATGGACCTTCGGCACCCACCGCCCGGGTCAGCCGGCGAGCTGGTAGCCCACAACCCAACCCCCTCGCGCCGCCCGCGCCCACAACCCGCCCCAAACCGGTTTGGGGCGGATGTCCGTGGGGTCTGGGGAGTTCGGCCGCCCGATTTGGGTGGATGGGTCGCCCCAAACCGGTTTGGGGGGCGTTGGGGTAGGTGCTAGGCGGACCAGCCGCCGAGGTTGAGGTCGGCGATGTTGATGGGCTGGCCGGTGGTGAGGGACTCGTTGGCGGCGATGCCGACCGCTACCGCGCGGACGCCGTCGTGTACGTCGGCCGCGCGCGCCAGCGGGTCGTCGCCCGGGCCCTGGAAGAGATCGTTGTAGATCAAGCGGTCCCCACCACCATGACCACCTTCGCCACGCGGGATCTCGACCTCGACCGCGGTCGCCCAGTGCTTCTGCAGGACCAGCCGTTCGCCATTCGCCCGGACGTCACCGGCAATCACCCGGCCGGACGGGTAGCTCGGGTCGATTTGGTCGTCGACCACCGCGGCCCGTTCGACCACTTCGAGTTCGGCGCGGCCGAGGGTGCCGTTGACCGACACCCGGTAGCCCTCCCACGGCGAGTGCGCGTTCAGCGAGTAGCTCAGTCGCGCGCCATTCGCGTACTCGGCGATCACCGACATGTTGTCCTCGATCGTGATCCCCGGACCGAACACGTCCTGGTCGCGCAGGTACCCGTCGTACTGCTCGCTCTCGTAGTAGAGCTGCCGGTAGGTGTCGTCGGTACGCAGGTCGAGCAGCCACGGGTCGTTGGCCGATCCATCGACCGTACCGCGGGCCGGGCGCTCGCCGAGACCGCGTGCTGCGGCGTTGTCGGAGCCGTAGAAGGCCAGTCCGCCGGACGCGAACACCCGCCGTGGTGACGACGCGATCCACCAGTTCACCAGGTCGAAATGATGGGACGCCTTGTGGATCAGCAGGCCGCCGGAGTTCTGCTTCTCGCGGTGCCAGCGGCGGAAGTAGTCCGCGCCGTGCCGGGTGTCGAGCACCCACTGGAACTCGACGCTGGTCACTTGCCCGATCTCACCGTCCTGGATGAGCTGCCGGAGTGCGCTGTTCCGCGGGGAGTAGCGGTAGTTGAAGGTGACGACGACGGACTTGCCGGATTCGTTCATCGCGTCGACGATCCGGCGCGTACCGTCCGCGTCGATCGTCAGCGGCTTCTCGACGATCACGTCGGCGCCCGCGCGCAGCAGTCGCGACACCACGTCGGCGTGGGTGTAGTCCGGGCTGGTCACCACCACCCGGTCGACGGACTGCTCTTTGACCATCCGCTCCAGGTCGTCCGCGCCGTACTCGGGCTGCGCGGGCAGGCCGAGGCTCGCGACGAACCGCTGGTGGTAGGCGAGCCGGCCCGGGTTCGGGTCGAGCAGGGCGACGAGTTGTGCTTCCTCGGGGCGCTCCGAGATCGCGCGAACGTACGACTGCGCCCGCGATCCGGTTCCGGCGACTGCGTAGCGTCTGGTCACGGCGGACTCCTTCTACTCGTGTAGATCAAGACGCTAGCAACCGCTTTCCAGGGCGGTCAACCGTCGTACCATCACTGCATGCCGAAGGAACCGGTCACCCGCAACGACGTGGCGGCGTACGCCGGGGTGAGTACTGCCGTGGTCAGTTATGTGGTGAACGAAGGGCCGCGCAAGGTCGCGCCGGAGACGCGGGATCGGGTGCTGACCGCGATCCGCGTCCTCGGATACCGGCCGAACGCGACCGCCCGGGCGCTGCGGATGGGTACGACGCGGACGTTCGGGCTGATCACGCCCGATGGCGGGAACCCGTTGTTCGCGGAACTCGCGAAGGCGATCGACAAGGAAGCCGCGGCGCGCGGGTACGTGGTGCTGCAGACGAGCGCGGACGGCGATCCGGAGACCGAACGGGCGAAGATCGCGGAGCTGCTGACCCGGCAGGTGAGCGGACTGGTGCTGGTCGCGCCCACCGCCGACCCCGATCTGAGCGCCGCCGAGGTGCCGGCAGTCGCAATCAACCGCGTACTACCGACCATCAGCTCAATCCGCCCGGCCTACCGCGAGGGCGCCCGCCGAGGCGTAGCTCACCTGATCAACCACGGCCACCAGAACATCGCCCTGGTAATCGGCGATCCCCACCCGAACCACGACGCCGGGGCGAACCCGGCGCCGGCGAGGGAGGTCGGTGGAGCCGGCGCGATGCCGGCGAGGCAGGTAGGTGGTGGCGCGGTGCCGGCGCATGACGCGGCGCCTGCGCGGGAGGTGCATGGTGCGGGTGCGGTGCCGGGGAGGGAGGTGCATGGTGCGGGTGCGGCGCCGGGGAGGGAGGTGCATGGTGCGGGTGCGGCGCCTGCGCGGGAGGTGCATGGTGTTGGCGCGGTGCCGGGGAGAAAGGTCCGTGGTGCGGGTGCGGTGCCGGGGAGGGAGGTGCATGGTTCCGGCGCAGTGCAGGGGAGGCCGGTAGGTGGTGGCGTGGGGCCGGGGTGGGGTGTGGTGGTGGGGCGTGGGGGTGGGGTGGAGCGGGAGTTGGGGTGGCGGGATGCGTTGCGGGCGGCGGGGTTGGCGGCGGGGCCGGTCGTGCGGGCGGCGTTCTCGCGGGACGGTGGGCGGGTTGCTGGGGAAAAGTTGCTGGCGGCAACTGAGCGGCCGACTGCCGTCTTTGCCAGTTCGGATTTGCAGGCGATCGGGGTGTTGCGGGCGGTACACGAAGCGGGGCTGAGGGTGCCGGAGGACATCGCGGTGGTGGCGTTCGACGGTACGCCGGAAACCGAGTACTGCTGGCCGCCGCTGACCGTCGTACGCCAGCCGCTGGAACTCCTCGCCCGCGAAGCCGTCAACCGGCTGATCGAAGGCGAGCAAACCGTCGAAGCGCTCACCCTCCCCACCGAACTGATCCTCCGCAAATCCTGCGGCTGCTGAAGCGCCCCGAACTGAAGCGCCCTGAACTGAAGCGCCCTGAACTGAAGCGCCCTGAACTGAAGCGCCCTGAACTGAGGCGCCCGAGCCGAGGCGCCCGGGCTGAAGCGGTGCGAGCTGAAGCGTCTGGCTAGGGCGTGAGTTAGAGCGTTCCGATGTCCTCGAAGATGAGGGCGGTGCGTGTTGCGAGCACCTCGGGGAGTGCCTGCAGTTTCTCCAGTACGACCCGGCGGAGTCCTTCGTTGTCGGCCGCGCGGACCAGCAGAATCGCGTCGAAGTCCCCGCCGACCAGCGCCATGTGCTTGATCTCCGGGATCGCCTGCAACTGCTTCCGGAGCGTCCGCCACGAGCTCTGCCGCAGACTCAGCGTGACGTACGCCGAGGTCGCCAGCCCGAGTTTCAGCGGGTCGACCGTGACGGTGAAGCCGGTGATCACGCCAGTGCTGGTGAGCCGTTCGACCCGGGCGTACGCGTTCGCGCGGGAGATGTGCACCTGATCGGCGAGCGCCCGGATCGACAGCCGTCCGTCCCGGCCGAGTGCCTCGATGATCTGCCGGTCGACCTCGTCCAGCGCCGGCGCGACGACAATCTGTCCAGGACCGGCCCGGTGCACCATCACCTCTTCGGACATTCTGCGCACCCTTCCGGTAGGGACCTGGACCAAACATCTCCCAATTCTTCCAGGTCTGGAACAACTTGGCCAGGAAGGACGACGATGTGGCTACCGTCCGTCTCCTGCGCAGGAGTACCTCATGACCACCGTCGAAGAGCGTTTGCTCCCCTCCGCGGACCCCGTCTGTCTGATCGATCAGCACGGTGTACCGCACGATCACCCGTCGTACGAGCTGCCCACCAAGGACGCTCTGCTCGACGGTTACGCACAGTTGGTCAAGGGCCGCCGGTTCAACGACCAGGCGAGCGCCCTCGTACGCCAAGGCCGGCTCGCCGTGTACCCGTCGTCGCACGGCCAGGAGGCGTGCCAGCTCGCGGCCACCATGGTCTTGCGCGAAGGCGACTGGCTGTTCCCGACGTACCGCGACTCGGTCTCGATCGTCAGCCGTGGCGTCGATCCGATCGAGACGCTGACGCTGCTTCGTGGCGACTGGCACTCGGGCTACGACCCGTACCTGCACCACGTCGCGCCGCAGTCCACGCCGCTCGCCACCCAGCTGCCGCACGCGGTCGGCGTCGCGCACGCGGCCCGGCTCAAGGGCGAGGACACCGTGGTGATGGCGCTGGTCGGCGACGGTGGCACCAGCGAGGGCGACTTCCACGAAGCGCTGAACTTCGCGGCCGTGTTCCATGCGCCGGTGGTGTTCTTCATCCAGAACAACGAGTACGCGATCTCGGTCCCGTTGTCCAAGCAGACCGCCGCGCCATCCCTTGCCCACAAAGGCATTGGGTACGGCGTACCGGGTGAACGTGCCGATGGCAACGATCTTGCCGGGCTGCTCGCGGTGCTTGGTCGCGCGGTGCAAAGGGCCCGCGCGGGCGAAGGTCCGCAGCTGATCGAGGCACACACGTACCGGGTCCAGGCGCACACGAACGCCGACGATGCGACCCGCTACCGCCAGGACGCCGAGGTTGCTCCGTGGCTTGACCGCGATCCGATCCAGCGACTGACGACGTACCTGGATCAGCAGGGCTGGCTGGACGACGACGTGAGGCAGCGTGCTGAAGCCGGCGCGGCCGAGGTCGCCGCGGCGTTGCGCGCCGGGCTGATGCCGGAGCCCGAGGTGGACCCGGCGGAGCTGTTCACCCATCTCTACGCCACGGAGACCCAGCAACTGCGTGAGCAGGCCGCGTTCCTGCGCGACGAGCTGGCCCGAGAGGAGGCGTGAGGTCATGACGCACACGAAGATCTCGATGGCCCAGGCTCTCAACCAGGCGCTCCGCGACGCGATGACCGCCGACGAACGGGTGGTGATGTTCGGTGAGGACGTCGGCGCGCTCGGCGGCGTCTTCCGGATCACCGACGGGCTGAGCGCCGAGTTCGGCGAGAATCGTTGCTTCGACACCCCATTGGCCGAGGCCGGCATCGTCGGCATGGCCGTCGGGATGGCGATGAACGGGATGCGCCCGGTGGTCGAGATGCAGTTCGACGCGTTCGGTTACCCGGCGTTCGAGCAGGTCGTCTCGCATGTCGCGAAGATGCGCAACCGGACGCGGGGCAAGGTTTCGCTGCCGATGGTGCTGCGGATTCCGTACGGCGGTGGCATCGGCGGGGTGGAGCATCACAGCGACTCGTCGGAGAGTTACTACGCGCATACGCCCGGTCTGACGGTGGTCACGCCGGCGACGGTCGCGGACGCGTACGATTTGTTGCGCAGGGCAATCGAATACCCGGACCCGGTGGTGTTCATGGAGCCGAAGAAGCTCTACTGGGCGAAGGAAGAGGTCGATCTCACCGAAGCACAGCCGGGGATCGGTACTGCTGTCGTACGCCGGGAAGGTGCCGATGCGACGTTGATCGCGTACGGTCCCGCGGTGCCGGTCGCGCTCGAAGCGGCGGAGGTCGCGGCGGCCGAGGGGCGGCAGTTGACGGTGGTGGATGTGCGGTCGCTGGTGCCGTTCGATGACGAGACGGTGTGCGCGGCCGTACGCCGGACCGGGCGCGCGGTGGTGGTTGCGGAGGCGACTGGGTTCGCGAGTGTTTCGTCGGAGATCGTCGCGCGGGTGACCGAGAAGTGCTTCCACTCACTGGCCGCGCCGGTGCGCCGGGTGACCGCGTTCGACATCCCGTTCCCGCCGCCGAAGCTGGAGAAGTACCAGCTGCCCAGCGTGGATCGGGTGCTGGATGCGGTGGACGATTTGCAGTGGGAGGACTCGTGAACACGTTCCTGCTGCCGGATCTCGGCGAGGGCCTGACCGAGGCGGAAATCGTGCGTTGGTTGGTGAAAGTTGGCGACGTGGTTGGAGTTGATACGCCGGTCGCGGAGGTTGAGACGGCGAAGTCGATCGTCGAGTTGCCGTCCCCGTACGCCGGGGTGATCGAGGAACTGCACGGCGAGCCCGGCGCAACCGTTCTCGTCGGGAAGCCGCTGATCACGGTCGCGGACCCGGAGGGCGCGGCCGGTGCGGCTGGGGTTGGCGGTTCGGGCGGTGTGGCGGCGGGGGCTGCGTATAGGGAAGAGGAGCGTGCTGGGTCGGGGAACGTGCTGGTCGGGTACGGGACCGTGGAGAGCGGGGCGATCGGCCGTCGTCGGCGGCCGCGCGGGGGTGTGCCGGTTTCCGGAACAAAACCGGCGCATGGTGCCGGAAATGTTCCGCAAAGCGTCCGCGCCCGGGATGTGGATGCCGGCGAAGAACTCCTTCGCCGGTCGGTGCCGTTGGTGATCTCGCCGTTGGTACGGCGGCTGGCGCGTGATGCGGGGGTCGAGCTTCGCGAGGTGACCGGGTCGGGGCCGGACGGGCTGATCGTGCGGCGCGATGTGGAGCAAGCGATCGCGAACCGTACAACCCTGCGGAGTCGGGGCCAGCGCGCCGAGGTCGGCGAACTCGCCCATCCACAGGTCGAGCCGCAGATCAGCCCGATGCCCGCGGAGTCGGGGGCGGCACCTTCAGCGGCTGAGCGGTCTGCGGCGGCGCATCCGGTGTCCGCGCGGGCGGCGGGGCCGAGCGCGGCGTCCGCGGTGGGTTCGCGGACCGGGTTGGGGGAGTTGCGGCGTACGCCGATGAGCGGCTTCCGGAAGGCTGTTGTCGCGACGTTGACCCGGAGTCGTGCGGAGATCCCGGAAGCTACTACCTGGGTGGACGTGGACGCGACGGCGCTGATCGAGTTGCGCGAATCGTTGCGGACGGCAACTGATCCGGGGCCGGGGTTGCTGGCGTTGATGGCCCGGTTCGTGGTGGCTGGGCTGGTGAAGTACCCGGAGCTCAACGGGTACGTGGATGTCGAGCGTGCGGAACTTGTCCAGTACGACGGGGTGAATCTGGGTTTGGCGGCGCAAACTGATCGGGGGCTGGCTGTTCCCGCGGTACCGAATGCGCATTTGCTGACTGCGCGTGGGTTGGACGGGGAAATCCGCCGGTTGACGGCGGCGGCGCGCGACGGGCGGTTGACGCAGCAGGAGCTGACCTCCGGGACCTTCACGCTGAACAACTACGGAAGCTTCGGGGTCGACGGAAGTGCGGCGATCATCAACCACCCCCAGGTCGCGATCCTCGGCGTCGGCCGGATCATCGATCGTCCCTGGGTGGTCGACGGGCAGCTGACGATCCGCAAACTCACCCAACTCTCCCTGGTGTTCGACCACCGAGTCTGCGACGGAGCCACAGCCGCCGGCTTCCTCCGCTTCGTAGCCAACACCTTCGAAACCCCAACCTCAGCCCTAGCCGACTTGTAGAACCACTGCGCTGGGGGGAGGGAGGAAGTGGCGGTGCCCTAGCCGACTTGTAGAACCACTGCGCTGGGGGGAGGGAGGAAGTGGCGGCGCCCTTGCCGACTTGTAGAACCACTGCCCGACGGGAGGCCTCGTCGACTTGTAGCAGCACTGCTCGGCGGGGCAGGAGGTGCGTGTGACGAACGGCTGGGGCAGCCGCTTCAGGCTCGGCGCTCTGGCGATGGATGGTTCCCGCCGGTGCGGGGGGTGGTGCTCGCGGCGGGTGTGGCGACGGCTGGGGTGGTGGGTGGTGGGGGTGGGGGCTGGTGAACTCGGGTCGCGGGGCGGCTGCGTGTTGGAGTCATTCAGCTGTTGACCGGGTGCTCGGTGCCGAAGGACGGGTAGTGGTCGGGCCAGGGACCGCCGAAGGCGGGTGCTGCACGCTCAGGAGTCGGCGGAGTTGACCATGACTACCCGTCGTTCGGTACCCGATGGGGCGGGCAAGAGTTGCGCGGGCGGTGGGGGAGGGTTAGGTCAGTTGGCGGGGGCGGAGGGTGTTGAGGATCAGGCGGAGGCCGGTGGTGAAGCGGGCGTGGGGGCCGGCTTGGCTTTGGGGGTTCAGGTAGGCGGTGAGGTGGGTGGCGTCTACGCCTACTCGGTCGGCTGACTTTTGGGCCCAGGTGGATTCGGTGAGGCCGCTGCGGCGGACGACTGCTCGCCAAGCCGCGTCGGTGACCGCTGATCCGATCAAGTAGTGGAAGATCGCCGACATCGCTGCGTCCAGGTGGGTGCCCTTGAACCGGGCATCGGTCAGGAGCTGCTGGACGGATTCGGTCAGCGCCTGGTAGTTCGGCCCGAGGCCCGCGTGCGTCGGCAGCAACTGCGCGGCCCAAGGATGCTCCGACAACGCCTCGTACGCCGCGTGCATCACCTCACTCACCTTGTCCCGCCAATCCCCCCGCCCCACCACCCCCTGCCCCGCGAACCCCCGGCCAACCACGGGTCCCCGCCCAGCCGCAGGTCCCCGGCCCGCCGCCTCTGCCCGGTCAACGGGTTCCCGGCCCGCCGCCTCCGCCCGGTCAGCGGGTTCCCGGCTAACCACACGTCCCCGGCCGGCCGCGGGTCCCCCGCCAACCACACGTCCCCGGTCAGCCGCGTCCGCCCGGTCAGCCGCGTCCGCCCGGTCTGCTGCATCCGCCCGGTCTGCCGTAGGCGGCTGGTTGGGGGCGAGGATTTGGTCGAGGACCAGTTCCAGGAGGTCGTCCTTGGTGGCGATTCGCCAGTAGAGGGCGGAGGTTGCGGCCGTGCCGAGCTCGGCGGCCATGGTGCGCATCGAGAAGCGGTCCAGGCCGTCGCGGTCCAGCAGGCGGATCGCCGTCTCGACGATTTCCGCGCGGGTCAGCGGCGCTCGGGTCGGCTCCGGCTCGTCCCGCAGCCACACCGAACCCAGCACCGTCGATCGATCCGCCGCTCGCACTGAAACAGTGTCTCAGATCCGAGCACACTGTTTCACCAACCAAAGTCACACCCCTCTGAACCGAGGACCGACGACCCACAACCGAAGTCGCGAAAACCTGAAGAGCATGAACAGAGCAGCAGGTTCGCCAGGACAGCACCGGCCATCGACCATCAACCGCGCCCGGTTCCTCACCCTCCTCGCCGCAGCCGGCGTAGCCGGCACCACAGCCGCATCGGCCACCACAACCGCCTCGGCAAGCCCAAGAGCAACCACAACCGCATCAGCAACCACGACCGCGTCGGCAACCACGACCGCGGCAGCAGCTGTCCCGAAAGGACTCGAGTTGAAAGGGGTTGCGTACGACACCGGTGGTGGCCTCGACGAGGACAGTCGGGCGTACTGGCGTACGAGCGTGATGCGCTCCGAGATCCACGCCATCCGCCACCGGCTGCACGCGAACTGGGTGAGCATCTACGGCAGCGACCCGCACCGCCTGATCGAAACCGCGAAAGTCGCGCTCGAAGCCGGCCTGACCGTCTCGATCCAGCCCCGATCCTTCGACGAACCACAACCCGCGGAACTCGAGAAGCTCCGCAAGGTGGCGATCGCGGCGGAACTGCTGCGGCAACGCTACGACCAAGAGGTGATCCTGGTCATCGGCTGTGAGTTCATGCTCTTCACACCCGGCATCGCGCTGGGCGCGACCTTCGCCGAGCGGGTCGAGTACCTGAGCCGCCCCGACCTCGATCGGGTCGCGCTCCAGCGCCGGTTCCAGGCGTTCAGCGCGAAGATGGTGACGGTTGCCCGCGACAACTTCCGCGGGCGGATCACGTACGGTGCCGCGAGCGATCTCGAACAAGTCGACTGGTCGCTCTTCGACATCGTCGGCCTGGACTACTACTCGTACCACCCGAACCGCGCCGGCCACACCAAGGAACTCGCGAAATTCAAGCGATGGAACAAGCCGATCCTGATCCTGGAGTTCGGCTGCTGCACGTTCACCGGGGCGGCGAAGGCGGGTGGGATGGGGTGGGACATCGTCGACTACAGCGGCGACGTACCGGTCATCCCGCCGCAGTACGTACGCAACGAGCAAGAGCAGGCGGACCACCTGGCGAACATGCTCGGTGTGTTCGCGGCCGAGGGCTTCCTGGGCGCATCCCCGTACACCTTCATCTCACCGGATGCGCCGCACCGGCCGCACGATCGCCCGCATGACGAGGACATCGCGGCGTACAGCCTGTGCAAGGTGTACCGCTCCGACGACACCAATCCGGCGTCCCGGTACTACTGGCTGCCCAAAAAGTCGTTTCACGCAATGTCACGCATCTACCGCAACTGCTAGGCGAGGCGGCGGCGCCATGGTGGCAGTCCGGCGGTCCAGCAGGCCCGACACGAGTGCGACGAGGAGACCGGACGCTGCAAGCGCGGCACCTACCCAGTTCGGTGCTGTGTACCCGAGACCGTGCTGGATCGTCAGACCGCCCAGGTACGCGCCGATGGCGTTGCCCAGGTTGAACGCGGCGATGTTGGCAGCGGACGCCAGCGCCGGTGCGTCCTTCGCCTTGTCCATCACTCGCTTCTGCAGCGGCGCGACGGTAGCGAAGCCGATCGTACCGAACAGCGCGATCGTCACAGCCGCAGGCAGCTTGGCGTGTGCAGTGAATACGAACACGATCAGTACGGCGGCCAGCAGCGTCAGGATGACGTACAGGCTCCGCATCAGCGACCGGTCCGCGGCCCTGCCGCCGATCAGGTTGCCGACGACGAGCCCACCACCGAACAGAACCAGCAGCCACGTCACTGCACCCGCGGAGAAGCCGGCGACCCCAGTCATCATCGGTGCGATGTAGGTGAACGACGCGAACACCCCCGCAAACCCCAGCGCAGTCATAGCCAGGGCCAGCCAGACCTGCAGGCTCTTGAACACCGCCAGCTCACTCCGCAGCCCAGGCCCTTCGGCGGAGCCCTGCCGCGGTACGAGGAACACAATGCCCAACAGGCCGATCACGCCGAGCCCAGTGACCGCCCAGAACGTCGACCGCCAACCGAACTGCTGCCCCAGCGCGGTCCCGCCCGGCACGCCGAGCACGTTCGCCACGGTCAGCCCCGTAAACATCAGCGCGATCGCACTGGCCTGCTTCGCCTTCGGTACGAGGGACGCGGCGACGACCGATCCGACTCCGAAGAACGCTCCGTGCGACAACGCGGCGACGATCCGGCCGGTCATCAGTACGCCGTACGAGGTGGCGAGCGCGGAGACCAGGTTGCCGGCGATGAAGACGCCCATCAGCGAGATCAGGACGGTCTTGCGGGAGATCTTCGAGCCGATCGCGGTCAGCAGCGGCGCGCCGACCACGACCCCGAGCGCGTACCCGGAGATCAGCAATCCGGCGGACGGGATGCTGACCCCGAAGTCGGTGGCGACCTCGGGCAACAGGCCCATGATCACGAACTCGGTGGTCCCGATCCCGAACGCTCCGATGGCGAGCGCGAGCAACGCGGCGGGCATGGGTTCTTCTCTCTCTCGAATGTAGTCTTAAGACAGTTACCGGCGTGCGCGATAGTTGCACACGCGGGCTATTGCACAGTCACTATGATTGCGCATGCAAGGATTTGGTTCAAGTGGAGGTGCCGTGGGACTACCGGATGACGCCGCGGCGGCGCGGGCGCAGGGGTGGCGAACCCTGGCGGCGCTGCACGCCCGGATCGAGGACGAGCTGGAGCGCGCGCTGCAGAAGCAGCACGGGCTGTCAGTGAGTGAGTACAGCGTGCTGGACGTGCTGGCCAGGCAGGACAACTACCACCTGCGGATGAACCAGCTGTCGAACGCGGTGGTGCTCAGCCAGTCCGCTACCACCCGCCTGGTGAACCGGCTGGAGGACCGCAAGCTGCTCGAGCGGTACCTGTGCCCGGACGATCGCCGTGGCATCTACACCGAGGTCACGCTGGCCGGCCGGGACTTGCTGGCACAAGCACAGCCGACCCACGACGCCGTACTGACGTCTGCCCTTGACCAGGCCGCTGAGCTACCTGAGCTGTCCCCGTTGGTGCGCGCCCTCGGGAAGCTCCCGCTGACGGTGTGACCATGGCCAAGTACAACAACCGCAAGGTGTACTTCTGGCTGATGGGCAGCTGCCTCACGCTGATCGGGCTGGCCTGGTTCGTGGTGCGGCTGTTCTCGATCCCGGCCGCGATCGGGATGAGCGCGGTCGCTGCCGTACTGCCGCCGATCGCGGTGATCATGGCGAACTGGGGTCAGGACCAGCGCTGACCCGGATCGCCGGGCGTCGGGTCCAGGTACAGGTGCCGCACGGTCGGATGCTCTCGACGTACCTCGGTGTCGATCCGCTCGGCGAGCTGCTCGATCGCCGCGCCGGTGGTCCCGCTGTCGACCAGATCGACCGTCGCCACGACCAGCACCTGGTCCGGGGCGAGGCGCAGGCTGAGCAGGTCGATCACGCCGTCGACGCCGGGCTGACCGGCGATGATGGCGCGGATCTCGCGCTGTGTCTCCGGCGGGAGCGCGCGGCCGATCAGCATCGCCTTGTTGTCCCGCCCGAGGGTGAACGCGACCACGATCAGCAGCACCCCGATCGCGATCGACGCGGCGCCGTCCCAGAGATGTTCGCCGGTGACGACGGCCAGCGTCACACCGGTCGCCGCGATCAGCAGGCCGATCAGCGCGGCCGAGTCTTCCAGCGCCACGGTCTTCACGGCCGGCTCGGCGTTCCGCAGCTGCTGCAGGAGGGGTACGCCGGCGGCGCGGGCTTCGCGCCGAAGTTGCAGGACGGCCTTCAGCCAGGACGATCCCTCGAACACCATCGAGAGCGCGAGCACAGGGTAGATAACCGCGAGCGCGGCGATCGGCTGCGGTGCGAGCAGCGACCGAAGGCCTTCGGTGATCGAGAATCCGGCGCCGAGGACAAGGATGCCGACCGCGGCGAGCAGGGACCAGAAGTATCGCTCCATGCCGTAGCCGAACGGGTGCCGGTTGTCGGCCGGCTTCCGGCTGCGATGCAGCGCCGTCAGCAGGAACGCCTGGTTGAGCGTGTCCGCGACCGAGTGCGCCGCCTCGGCGAGCAGCGCGGTCGAGCCCGACAGCAGGCCGGCGACGGTCTTCGCGATCGCGATCGCGAGATTCGCCGTACCGGCCAGCAGGACGGTGGCATCGGACGCTTCGTCAGCCATCCCCTCCGCGTGCCCGCGCGGCGGTCGTGCGAAACAGTACGTCGATGAAGGCGGCGGCGAGCGGGTCCGGTTCGCCGCGGGTGTACGCAGTGAGCGTGCGGCGTACGGGCGGTTGTGGCTGCAGGATGTGGCCGTCGAAGTCCTTCGGGAGGATGTTGTCGGGGACGAGCGCGGGTCCTAGTCCGGCGGCTGCGAGCGCGGGCGCGGCGGCGGTCTGCTCGGTGCGTACGGCGATCCGTGGTTCGAATCCGGCTTGTGCACAGGCCAGATCGAGGACATCGGCGAGCCCGTGACTCGGCGCGTAATGCACCCAGGCGCGGTCGGCCAGGTCTTGCAGCTTGACGGTGTTCCCAGATCCGGCCGGATCGTTGGTGGCGACAACGACCACCAGGTCTTCGGTGCCGAGGACCTGGGTGCGGCCGGTCCAGTTCGCTGGTTCGGGGCCGACGGCGAGATCGGCTTGACCGGCGTACATCGCGTCGACGAGCTCGTCGGTGTGGCGGTGCTCGAACAGGCGGATGCCGACGTTCGGGTGGGTCAGTCGCCACAGGCGCAGTGCCGCGGGCAGTACGCCAAGGGTGATCGAGTACAGGGTCGCGATCTGGAGCTCGCCGACCTCGAGCCCGGCGGCTTGGCGCGCGGCGCAGCGGGCCCGGTCCGCGTCGGCCAGGGTGGCGCGGGCGTGCGGGAGCATGGCGCGGCCGGCCGGGGTGAGGCGTACGGCGCGGGGGAGCCGCTCGAGCAGGGGTCCGCCGGCCGATCGCTCCAGGGCGCGGATCTGGTGTGAGAGTGCCGGCTGCGTGACGTGCAGGAGCTCGGCGGCCTTTGTGAACGAGCCCTCGTCGATCACCATGACCAGGTATTCCAGCTGCCTCAGCGTTGCCATGATCAAAGCTTATGGCTTCGGTGAAAACTAAGCCTTGGATTTATCTTCGCAGGTCAGCAAGGCTGTTCGGCATGGAGAACGTTGCGTTGGTGGTCGGAGCTCGCGGGGTGATCGGGACAAACCTGGTCGAGCACTTGGCGTCGCTGCCGGAGTGGAAGGTGATCGGGTTGTCGCGGCGCGGTGGCACCGACGTACCCGGTCGGGTGCGGCACGTTGCCGTCGACCTGCTCGATCCGGACGACACCCGGACGCGACTGTCCGAGCTGACCGAGGTGACGCATGTCTTCTATGTCGCATACCAGGACCGGCCGAGCTGGGCCGAGTTGGTGGCGCCGAATCTGGCGATGCTGGTCAACGTCGTCGATGCGATCGAGCCGGTCGCGCGCGGGTTGCGGCACGTCAGTCTGATGCAGGGTTACAAGGTGTACGGCGCGCATCTCGGGCCGTTCAAGACGCCGGCCCGGGAGGATGATCCGCCGCACCTGCCGCCTGAGTTCAACGTGGATCAGCAGCGGTTCCTGGAAGAACGGCAGCAGGGCAAGGCGTGGACGTGGTCGGCGCTGCGCCCGTCCGTGGTCGGTGGCTCCGCGCTCGGCAATCCGATGAACCTCGCGGTCGCGATCGCCGTGTACGCGTCGATGTCGAAGGAGCTCGGGGTGCCGCTGCGGTTCCCGGGCAAGCCGGGGGCGTACGGCTCGCTGCTCGAGCTGACCGATGCCGGTTTGTTGGCGAAGGCAACGGTCTGGGCGGCGACCACGCCCGCCGCGGCGAACGAGGCGTTCAACATCACCAATGGTGATCTGTTCCGGTGGAGCGAATTGTGGCCGAAGCTGGCCGCGTGGTTCGGGCTGGAGACCGCGCCGCCGCTGCGGATGTCGTTGCAGGACGTGATGGCGGACAAGGAGCAGGTCTGGAAACAGTTGCAGGCGACGCACGGGCTGGCCGCGACCTCGTACGCCGAGGTGTCGTCCTGGCCGTTCGCGGACTTCGTGTTCGGCTGGGACTACGACTTCTTCGCCGACTCCTCCAAGTCCCGCCGGGCCGGGTTCCACGAGTACGTCGACACCGAGCAGATGTTCTACCGCATCTTCGCGGACCTGCGGAGGCGGCGGATCATTCCCTGACTGTGGGTATGGCAGGGGCATGGCAGAGATGTGGCATGCTCCCTGGCGTGACTGGCATGGGTGCGGGACGGGTGCTGGGGACGAATCTGCGGGCGCGGCGGGACGAGCAGGGGATTTCGCTGTCCGAGCTGGCCCGGCGGTCCGGGATCGCGAAGGGGACGCTGTCGCAGCTGGAGTCCGGCGCGGGGAATCCGACGATCGAAACAGTGTTCAGTTTGTCGAACGCTCTCGGGGTGCCGGTGTCGGCGCTGCTGGCCGAGTCGCCGGCCGCCGGCATGGTCCTGGTCCGGTCCGCGGAGATCGACGTGCTGTCCGGTGACGCGGTCGACCTGCGGATGCTCCGGCGGCTCGAACACCCGGGCGGGCTGTTCGAGATCTACAACCAGGAGATCCGGCCGGACGCGGTCCAGCACTCCGACGGGCACCCGGGGACCGAGCACCACATCGTCTTGGCCGGTTGCCTGCGGATCAGCGCGCACGGCAAGACCGAAGAGCTCGGCGCGGGGGACTACCTGGCGTTCCGGGCGGCGGGGCCGCACGCGTACGAAGCGGTCGGCGGGGTGGTGCGGTCGGTGCTGCTGCTCGAGTACCCGCCGGACGTGTACCCGACGGCCGCGGGCGGCCCGCACCTCGCCGGCTGAGCAGGAAGAGTTCCGGATGCGGTCCGGTCGAGTGCATTGACCGGTCCTCAGGACGGCGCGTACTCTCGATATCGTTCATTTTAGCGAACGCATCGTGAGGGAGAGCCGCCATGCACGCGACACCCGACGTGGTCGTGGTCGGCGCGGGCATGGTCGGGGCGGCCTGCGCCGAGGCGCTGTCGGCGGCCGGCGTGCGAGTGCTGGTGATCGACCGCGACGGACCGGCCGCCGGGACGACCGCGTCCGGTGAGGGCAACGTGCTGGTCTCCGACAAGGAACCCGGGCCGGAGCTCGAGCTTGCGGTCGCTTCCCGCGCGGAGTGGGATGTGGTGCGCGAGCGCCTGCTCGAGCCGGTCGCGGACATCGAGTGGGAGGCGAAGGGCGGCGTCGTAGTGGCGACCGGCGATCCCGCGCCGCTGGCCGCGTTCGCCGCCAAACAGCGCGCGGCCGGGGTGGTGGCGCGGGTGATCACGCCCGCCGAGGCGTTCGAGCTGGAGCCGCTGCTCACCCCGCGGGTCACGGTCGGCGTGCACTATCCGGACGATGCGCAGGTGCAGCCGGTGCTGGCGGCAACGGCGCTGCTCGCGGCGGTGCGTGCGCGGGGCGGTGAAGTGCGGTCGGGTGTGACCGCGTTGGGGATCCGGCAGTCCGGCGGGCGGGTCGTTGGCGTTGAGACCTCGGCGGGCGATATCGCGTGTGGCGCCGTACTCAATGCGTGCGGGCCGTGGGCCGGTGCGTTCGGTGCGGCCGCTGGTGCGCCGATCGAGGTGCTGCCCCGGCGCGGGATGATCCTGGTGACGGCGCCGTTGCCGGAATGCGTACGGCACAAGGTGTATGACGCGGACTATGTCGGCGCGGTCGGCAGCGGCGAGGCCGACC
The DNA here is from genome assembly GCF_039531045.1 of Kribbella hippodromi. Taxonomy (NCBI): domain Bacteria; kingdom Bacillati; phylum Actinomycetota; class Actinomycetes; order Propionibacteriales; family Kribbellaceae; genus Kribbella; species Kribbella hippodromi. Next base: position 380,307 of record NZ_BAAAPH010000001.1, read on the forward strand.
TGCAGACGTCGACCGTGGTCGAGTCGACGCGCGGCGGGACAGTGCTGATCGGGTCGAGCCGGGAGCGGATCGGGTTCGACGACACGATCCGGGTCCGGGTGCTGCGCGAGCTGGCGCGGAAGGCGATCGGGCTGTTCCCGTTCCTGGGCGAGGTGCCGGTGATGCGCGCGTACGGTGGGTTCCGCCCGTACGCGCCGGATCATCTGCCGGTGATCGGGGCCGATCCGCGGATTGCCGGGTTGTGGCATGCGACCGGGCATGAAGGCGCGGGCATCGGGCTCGCGCCGGCGACCGGGCGGTTGATCACCGAACAGTTCCTCGGGCTGGCGCCGCATGTCGATCCGGCGCCGTTCCGGGTTGATCGAGCGGCGGTGATCGCTGCATGAGCTCGTACTTGCGGCCGCGGTCGGGGGATCCGGCTGAGGTCGGTACGCCGGAAGCTGTTGAGGTCACGGTTGATGGCGAGGGCGTCGCGGCGTACGCGGGGCAGACGATCGCGGCTGTTCTTTTGTCGAACGGGCGGGATGCTTGGCGTACGACTCGCGTCCGTGACAAGCCGCGCGGGGTCTTTTGTGGAATCGGCGCTTGCCAGGACTGCTTGATCACGGTCAACGGGCTGCCCGACGTTCGCGCCTGCCAACGCACAATCGCCTCAGGCGACAAGATCACCACCCAGCGCGGTGCTGAACTACCCGCCGCGGTTCGCACCGCGCCGAAGACGGCCGCGCCGGTTCAGACCGCGCCGGTTCAGGCTGCGCTGGGGACGGCCGGGTCGGGGGCGGCGGCGCCGTCCGTGTCGCCTATGTCCGGGGCGGGCGTTCACCTGGAGGACGGAACCGCGGAGGCGGGTAGGACAGCTGTTGCTGTGGTGGGGGCTGGGCCGGCGGGGCTTTCGGCTGCGCTTGCTGCAGCGGATGCTGGGGTTGAGGTGTTGTTGGTGGACAGCGGGCGGGCGGTTGGGGGGCAGTACCATCGGCAGCTTCCCGTTGAGGCTGGTGCTCGGCGGCCGGAGCGGATTCAGCACGGGTGGAAGACGTTCGCGGATCAGCGGGACCGGATTGTTGGGCATCCGCGGATCAAGTACCTGCCGGAGACGTCTGTTTGGGCGGTTGAAGGGCGTCGGTTGTGGGCTCAGCGAGGGCCTGCGGATGCGTCCGGGCGGCAGCCGTTTCCGATCGATGCGTCGGCTGTTGTGCTGGCGACCGGTGCGTACGATCGGGTGCTGCCCTTTCCTGGCTGGGATCTTCCCGGGGTGTACACGGCTGGTGCTGCGCAGGCGTTGGCCAAGGGGCATCGGGTTGCGGTTGGGCGGCGGGTGGTTGTTGCCGGTACCGGGCCGTTCTTGCTTCCAGTGGCCGAGTCGTTGATCGGCGTTGGCGCAGAGGTGGTCGCCTTGCTCGAGGCGAATACGTTGCGTACCGTACGCAAAGGCTGGGCGAGTGACGTAGTTGTTGCCTCTGGCAAGGTTCGTGAAGCTGCCGGATATGCGGCGCTGCTCGCGAGGCATCGGGTTCCGTTGCGGCATGGGTCGACGGTGATTGCCGCGCACGGTACGGATCGGGTCGAGGCGGTGACCATCGCTCGGCTGGACGACAACTGGCACGTGGTTCGCGGAAGTGAACGCCGGGTCGAGGTTGACGCTGTCTGTCTTGGCTTCGGTTTCACCGCCAACCTGGAGCTGGCCGTCGCCGCCCACTGCGAGCTGACCACCGGGCCAGACGGAGGTCCGGCGGTCGCTGTAGACGCCAACCAGCAAACCACTATCCCCGGCATCTTCGCCGCCGGCGAACTAACAGGAATCGGCGGCGCCACCTTGTCCGCCGCCGAAGGAAAACTCGCCGGAACCGCCGCCGCCCATCACGTCCAGCAAACCACCCACCACCCCCACCCAACTACCCACACAACAGCTACCGGCGGGGTGCGGTCCGCTCCCGACGCAACAACTACCGGAGAGGGGCAGCCCGCTCCCGGCGCGACAGCTGCCGGCGGGGTGCGGTCGGCACCCGGCGCGACAGCTGCCGGCGGGGTGCGGTCGGCTCCCGACGCGACAGCTCCCGGCGAAGTGCGGTCGGGTGCTGCCAAGCAGGTTGAGCGGGGGCGGCGGTTTGCGGGGGCGTTGGCTCGGGCTTATCCGGTGCGGGATGGGTGGGTGAGGTGGAGTGATGCGGGCACGGTGGTTTGCCGGTGTGAGGAGGTTTTGCGGGGTGAGGTCGAGGGGGCGGCCGAGGAGCGGGGGCTGGTGGATGGGCGCGCCCTGAAGTTGAGCAGTCGGGCTGGGTTGGGGATGTGTCAGGGACGGGTGTGTTCGCGCAACGTCGCCGCTCTGCTCGCCCGGCCCGGCGAACAGCCGAGTCCGAGTATGAAACGACCGATCGCGGTGCCGGTGAGGCTGGGCGATCTGGCCGCGGCCGAGGTCGAGTCCGAAACGATGGAGGAACAGTGAGCGAGAAGCTGGACGGCGTGATCGTCGCGACCGCGCTGCCGTACGCCGAGGATGTGTCCGCGCCGGCGGGGCTGCGGCCCGACCTGGACAAGTACGCCGAGCACTGCCGGTGGGTGGTCGAGAACGGCTGCCGCGGCGTCGGGCCGAACGGTTCGCTCGGTGAGTACTCGTCGCTCACCGACGACGAGCGCCGCGCCGTCGCCCGGACCGCGATCGAGGCGGTCGGCGACGACGGGATCGTGGTTGTCGGTGTACATGGTCCCGGTTCGCACCAGGCCCGGTCCTGGGCGGAGAAGGCAGCCGAGGACGGCGCGGACGGCGTACTGTGCCTGCCGCCGACCATGTACCGGGCGAACCGCGGCGAAGTGATCAGCCACTTCACCGAGGTCGCGAAGGCCGGGCTGCCGGTGATGGTCTACAACAACCCGCTGGACACCAAGGTCGACCTGACTCCGGACGTGCTGGCCGAGCTCGCCCAGATCGAGAACGTGGTGGCGGTGAAGGAGTTCTCCGGCGACGTCCGCCGGATCCTGGAGATCCGCGAGCTGGCTCCGGACCTGGCCGTGATCGCCGGCGCCGACGACCTCACCCTCGAGGCGCTGCTGATGGGCGCGACCGGCTGGTTCGCCGGCTTCCCGAACGTGTTCCCGAAGGAATCGGTGCGGTTGTTCGAGCTCGCCACGCAGGGCAAGCTGGAGGAGGCGCGGGCCTTGTACGAGCCGCTGGTCGCCTCCTTCCGGTGGGACTCGCGGACCGAGTTCGTGCAGGCGATCAAGTACGGGATGGACTACGTCGGACGGTTCGGCGGACCCTGCCGGCCACCGCGCGGGCCGCTCGTACCCGAGCACCTCGCGCAGCTGGAGCAGGACATGAAGAAGGCCGTGGAGTCACTGGGATGAGATCCGTCCGGACCATCACCGCCATCGACTCGCACACCGAGGGGATGCCGACCCGCGTCGTCACCGGCGGGGTCGGGGTGGTCCCGGGTGCGACGATGGCGGAGCGCCGCGAGTACTTCGTCGAGCACCTGGACGATCTGCGGCTGTTCCTGGTGAACGAGCCGCGTGGTCATGCCGCGATGAGCGGCGCGATCCTGCAGCCGCCGACCCGCCCGGACGCGGACTGGGGTGTGCTGTACGTCGAGGTGTCCGGCTGCCTGCCGATGTGCGGGCACGGCACGATCGGGGTCGCGACGGTGCTGGTCGAGTCCGGCATGGTCGAGGTCACCGAACCGGTCACCGAGGTCCGGCTGGACACCCCGGCCGGGCTGGTCGTGGTGGACGTTGCCGTGAGCAACGGCCGGGCCGAGCGCGTGACATTGCGGAACGTCCCTTCGTACAGCCATGCGCTGGATGCTTCGGTGGAGGTGCCGGGACTCGGCAAGGTCGGTTACGACTTGGCGTACGGCGGGAACTTCTACGCGATCCTGCCGCTCGAACAGCTCGGGCTTCCGTTCGACCGGGCCGAGAAGGACCGGATCTTGCAAGCCGGGCTGGCGATCATGGACGCGATCAACGCGACCGACCGGCCGGTGCATCCGCTCGATCCCGGGATCAACGGGTGCAAGCATGTGCAGTTCACCGCGCCCGGTCAGGACGGGGCGCATTCGCGCAACGCGATGGCGATTCACCCGGGCTGGTTCGACCGGTCGCCGTGCGGTACGGGTACGTCGGCGCGGATGGCGCAGTTGTACGCCCGCGGTGAACTTCCCCTGCACACCGACTTCGTGAACGAATCGTTCATCGGCACCCGGTTCACCGGCCGCCTGATCGAAGAAACCACAGTCGGCCCGTACCCCGCCGTCGTCCCCACCGTCACCGGCCGAGCCTGGATCACCGGCACCGCCAACTACCTACTCGACCCCGACGACCCCTTCCCAACCGGCTTCGTCCTGTAACCCAGCAGGAAGGCGGCTGACCGCGAGTAGGCATGCTCTCTACCGATGAAGTTTGGATTGCCAGTCGGTAGGTACGTTTCCGCCCGGGACTGGTTGGGTGTCGGGGCGGGCGGCTGGTGGGGCCAGGGTGGGACCGTCGTAGTACTCGGATTCGCCGTAGTGCCAGAACCAGTCTTCGCCTGGTTCGAAGCTGCGGACGATTTGGTGGCCGGTTTCGGTGGCGTGGGCCGACGCGTGCTGGGCGGGGGAGGAATCGCAGCAACCGATGTGCCCGCACTGCGCGCACCGGCGCAGGTGGAACCACCACCCGCCGGCCTCGAGGCACTCGACACAGCCGGTGCCGCTCGGGGGAACGGTGCTGTCGATCCCTGGGGTTCCGGAATTCTCCGTCATACCGGCCATCATGGTCCAAGACCCGGTCGCTCACAACGATCCTCGAAGAGGACAGAAACTGTCCGCTACTCCGGCAAGGATCGGAGCATGACGACGCAGAAGATTCCTGGTGGGAAGTCGGCCGTGACCCCGTACGTGGCGGCCAAGGGTGCGGATCGGTTCCTGAAGTTTGTGGAGAGCACGTTCGAGGTGCCGCAAGGGCTGCGGGTGCTGAACGCGGACGGGACGGTCGGCCACGCCGAGATCGCCATCGACGGCGCGGTGCTGATGGTGTTCGACGCGGCGCCGGACTGGCCGGAGCTGCCCAGTCTGCTCAGTGTGTACGTCGATGATGTCGAGCGTACGTACGCCCGGGCGCTGCAGGCCGGAGCGACCGTGGTGACGGAGCTGATGTACTCGGGAATCACCGGCGACCGTGGTGGCCGGGTGAAGGATCCGCTGGGGAACATCTGGTGGCTGCAGACGCATGTCGAGGATGTGGACCCGGCCCGGCTGGGGGAGTTGTTCGCGGATCCGGTCGAGGCGGCGAAGATGCGCACGGCGCAGGAGACCTTCGCGGACGAAATGCGCAGCCGGCTCGCCAACTAGACGTAGCCGGATCGCCAACTAGACGCGGCCGGATGGCCAAGTAGACAAGGCGATTCAGCCAAGAAGACGTACCGATTGACCGGGCCGGACCTGGGCGCACGCGTCCAGATCCGGCCCGGTGACGTACGCGATGACCGGGTAGCCACCGGTCACCGGATGATCGGCCAGGAAGATCACCGGGGTGCCCGACGGCGGGATCTGGATCGAGCCGTGGGCCATGCCCTCACTGGCGAGTTCGCCCGTCCGCGAACGCTCCAGCGGCGAGCCGTCCAGGCGTACGCCGACGCGGTTGCTGTTGCTGCTCACTTGATAGGTTTGCCCCAGCAGCGCGGCCCACCCGCTGTCCGTGAACCAGTCGCGCCGCGGTCCCGGCGTCACCCGCAACCGCACCTCCCCACCAGGCGGATGCGCTACCGGGGCAAGATCTACACCCGGCATTGGCTCGACCAACGTTCCGATCGGCAGTGTCTGATGGGCTGCAAGCGGCGCGGGCCCAAGGCCGGACAGAAGATCGGTCGATCGCGACCTGAGCACTGGCGGTACGTCCACCCCGCCGCGCACCGCGAGGTACGTCCGCAAACCGGTTGCCGGCGGCCCGAATCGGAGCAGTTCGCCGGCGCGGAGCCTGGCGGGCGCGTTCAGCGGTACGCCAGTACACGGCGCTCCGGTGATCGCGACGACCAGATCGCTGTCGGCGTGCACGACCAGCCCGCCGTACGTCAGCTCGATCGCCGCCGCACCGGGGACGTTGCCGACAAGACGGTTCGCCAGCTCGTACGCGGCCCGGTCGCAGGCGCCCGACATCGGCACCCCGAGCGCCGCCTGGCCGGCCCGGCCGCGGTCCTGGATCGTTGCCAACGGCCCTGATTCGATGACGGTCAGGCTGCTCATCCACGACCCGCGTCGACGAACCGGACCCGGCGGCCGGGATGGAACAGCGCGGCCGGTTCGCGGTCCTGGTCGAAGATCCGCACGGCCGTCCGGCCGATCAGCTGCCATCCGCCGGGCGATTCCCGCGGGTACACGCCGCTGAACTCTCCGGCCAGCCCGACCGCGCCGACCGGCACCTTGGTACGCGGCGACTCGCGGCGCGGGAGGTCCCACTCGCCGGACGAGGTGAGGTACCCGAACCCGGGCGCGAAGCCGCAGAACGCCACCGTCCACTCGTCGCCGGTGTGCCGCGCGATCACCTCGCTCACGCTGCAGTCGAGCAACCGGGCGACGTCGTCGAGGTCGGCGCCGTCGTACGTCACCGGAATCTCGATCAGGTCACCGGCCGCCTGCGTGGTATCGGCCGGCGTCACCACCCGCAGCGCCTGCGACAGCGCACCGAGCGGCCCGGAGGTCGTGACCAGTACGGTGCGCGCCGCCGGGACGATGTCGATCACACCAGCCGGAGGATCCGCGACGAGCGCCGCGTAGTACCCGAGGACCTGGTCGAGGTTGTCGAGCTCGACCAGCATCGCGCGATCTCCCGACGGGAGCAGCCGCATCAGCCGGTGAACGGGCGCATCGTCACACCCGCTCCCTCCAGGGCGCCGCGTACCCGCCGGGCGATATCGACGGCGCCAGCGGTGTCACCGTGGACGCAGATCGACGCCGGCGCGACCATGAGCGATCCGCCCCCGTTGTCCCGGATCGATTGCCCGGTCGCCATCGCCGTACACCGCGCCGCGATCTCGTCCGCGTCGTGCAGCACCGACCCGGCCTCGCGCCGCGACACCAGCGTGCCCTCCGGGGTGTACGCGCGGTCCGCGAAGGCCTCGTGCACCACAGTCAGGCCGGCGTCCGCGGCCAGCCGAAGCCAGGCCGATCCCGGCAAACCCAGCACCGGCAGCGACTTGTCGTAGTCGGCGACCGCGGCAACCACCGCCGCGGCCTGTGCTTCATGGTGGCCAATCGTGTTGTACAGCGCGCCGTGCGGCTTCACGTACCGGACCCGATCGCCGGCGATCCGCGCGAACGCGTCCAGCGCACCGAGCTGGTACACGACCTCGTCACGCAGCGCGTCCGGCTCGATGTCGACGAAGCGCCGGCCGAAACCGGCCTTGTCGGCGTACCCGACGTGGGCGCCGATCGCGACGCCGCGCTCGACCGCCCGCGCGGTCACCCGGCGCATGATCGACGGGTCGCCGGCGTGGAAGCCGCAGGCCACGTTCGCGCTGGTCACCACGTCCAGGAGGGCGCTGTCGTCACCCATCGGCCAGGAGCCGAAGCCTTCGCCGAGATCCGCGTTCAGATCCATCGCCACCTCCGCACGTCCTGCCTGCCGAAACTCCGGCCTGGTCCGTTGGTCCGAGCCTAGAGATTGTTCAACAATCCGGCAAGCGCTGTTCCGCTTTTCACCCTGAGTGCGGGATGATCGGGGCATGAGTACGCCTGGGGCCGAGGGGATGCAGCGGGAGACCGGGCGGCAGGCGTGGCTGCGGACCGTGGCCGCCGATGTCGCGCGGCTGGACCGCAGCAGCTCGGCCGAGCGCGCCGCGGACATCCTCCGCCGGAGCATCACCGAGGGCGCACTGCCGCCCGGCGCCCAGTTGTCCGAGGTCGAGCTGACCGAGGTCCTCGAGGTCAGCCGGAACACGCTGCGGGAGGCCTTCCGGCTGCTCACCCACGAGGGTCTGCTGGTCTACAAGCTGCATCGCGGCGTCTTCGTCCCGGAGCTGGGCGAGCACGACGTGATCGACCTGTACCGGTTGCGCCGCGTACTGGAGGTGGATGTCGTCCGCGGCCTGACTGCGCTCGACCCGGAGGTTCCGGCGGAGCGACTCGTGCTCTTGCGGGACGAGGTCGACGCGGCCGAGGCCGCCGCGAAAGCGGACGATTGGCCGGCAGTCGGTACGGCGAACATGCGCTTCCACCAGCAACTGATCGGCCTGGCCGGAAGCAGCCGGATGAATGCGGTGACCGGCCGGCTGCTTGCGGAGTTGCGACTCCTCTTCCACGTGATCGCGGCCCCGCGCGAGCTGCACGAGCCGTACATCGGGCGGAACCGGGCGCTGCTGGAGCTGCTCGAAGCCAGGAAGTACGACGAGGCCGCCGCGGACCTGCACGAGTACCTGCTGGACTCCGAGCAGCGCATCCTCGCCGCCTTCCGCGCGCGTTAGCGGATAAGGGCTTGCGTCGGCAAGCGAAAACCTGAGTTGATGAGCTGGAAACTCGTCAGCTGCAAAGGGGAGCACAGCTCATGACCGATGACGCCCGGACCGATCAGACCCCGAAGTCGTACCGCCCGATCGATTCGAAGGGCTTCCGGGACTTCATCTCCCGCGGCTGGGGGCCGGTGGACCGGACCGTCACGGTGCCGGACGGGCTCGCCGAGGCGGCCGCCGAGCACCGGCGGAAGCTGGCCGCCGCGCTGCCGGGCCGCCGGATCGCGCTCGCGGCCGGCCGTGCGCCGGTCCGGTCGAACGACACCGACTACCAGTTCCGCGCGGACAGCGACTTCGTCTGGCTGACCGGCTGCCAGGCCGAGGGTTCGGTGCTGGTGATCTCGGGGGACAAGTCGGATCGTAGCCATGTCGTTCTGTGAGCCAAGGAGTTGGTCTTGTGAGTTGTCTTCCTAAGACCGCTTGGCCTCCGACTTGCCCGGTGCCGGGCCTGAAGGACTGGTCGGACGCACTGCAGATTGCCTGCCGCCCGATCGAGGAGCTGCCGGCCGCGGTCCGCGGGGCGGTGCCGTTCATCCTGTCCGTCCCCGGCGTCGAGCCGATGCTCGACGCGCTGGTCCGGACCTCGCCGACCGACGGCAACTCGCTCCGCCAGACCCTCGCCGAGCTGCGCCGGATCAAGGACGACTGGGAGCTTGACCAGCTGCGCGAGGCCGTCGCCGCGAGCGTGCTCGCGTTCGGCGACGTGGCCAGTGAGCTGCCGGAGGCGATCCGGGGCGGCGGCGAGCGCTGGCTGCAGGGTACGTTCGACCGCCGCGCCCGGACCGCCGGCAACGGTGTCGGGTACGCGTCGATCGTTGCTTCGGGCAACCATGCACCCGTGCTGCACTGGGTCCGCAACGACGGGCCGGTGAACGAAGGCGACGTGATCCTGCTGGACGCAGGCGTCGAGACCCGGACGCTCTACACCGCGGATGTCACCCGGACCTTCCCGGCCACGGGCGAGTACACCGCGGCGCAGCGGCAGGTACACGACCTGGTGCACAAGGCGCAGCTCGCCTCACTCGACGCGGTCAAGGTCGGGGCGCCGTACCGGGCCTTCCAGTACGAAGCGCTGCGGGTGCTGGCCGAAGGGCTGCGCGACTGGGGTCTGCTCGACGTGTCGCTCGACGAGCTGCTCGGTCCCGACGGCCAGCAGCACCGGCGGTACATCGTCTGCGGCACAGGTCACTACATCGGTCTCGACGTGCACGACTGCGACGCGTCCCGGCCGGAGGCGTACTTCGCCGGCACGATCGAGGCCGGGATGGCGCTCGCGGTCGAGCCGGGCCTGTACTTCCACCCGAACGACGAGACCGTCCCGCCGGAGCTGCGCGGCATCGGCATCCGGATCGAGGACAACGTCGTCGTCCACTCCGACCGCCTGGAGATCCTGACAGAGGACCTGCCGATCACCACAGACGGTCTGGAGCAGTGGACCCGGTCGCACCTGCCCGGGAAGTAAGTACCGTCAGCCAACCGGTGCAACGGCGGGGCAGCTGGTGCCTCGCCGTGGCACGTCCAGTGAGATCAGGTACTTGTCGACCGTGCTCTGCATGCAGGTGCCCTTCGAGTAGCTTCCGTGGCCCCAGCCTTCGTACGTGAGCAGTACGCCGCTCCGGCCGAGCTGCCGTGCCACGCTGCGCGCCCAGTCGTATCCGGTTGCCGGGTCGTGGATCGCGTTCGCCAGTAGTACCGGGGTCTTCAGGCCGCGCACCTTCAGCACGTGCTGGGGGTTGTTGGCCTTCGGTGCACCGAGACAGATGGACACCGCCGTCAGCTGACCCGGGCACTTCATGTCCTGGTTGTTGCGGGCCACGCGAGCGTGTCCGCGAGCTTGGACCACTGCGGGCCGTAGAGCAGCTTGAACACGACAAAGCTCAGTTTGTACGGATCAGCGGACTTGGCGAGCTGGTCCGCCCACACGGCGTGGACGTCCTGGCCGTGCAATGCACAGGTCGTCGTGGCGTCACACCACTTCACGAACTCGTCGAACGAGTCCTGTGCCGCGGCCGCCTGGTCATCGAGGAACGCGCGGGTGGAGTTCGTGCTGTGGTCGCTCACACTCTCCAGGACCATGGCGCGTACGCGGTTGGGGTACGTCTCCGCGTACTGCCCGCCGAGCACCGTGCCGTACGAGCTGCCGTGGAACGTGATCTTGGATTCACCGAGCACCCGGCGGATCGCGTCGACGTCACGGACGGTCTGCCAGGTGTCGAGGTGGTCGTACAGCGGGCCGGTGTTCGTACGGCAGTCCTTGGCGAGCTGCTGGTTGTAGCTGATGGTCGTACTGAACTCGGCCGCGCTCTTGATGATCGGAGACGGCTGTTTGGCGAGTAGCTCCGCCGAGCAGCGCACCGGGTTGCTGCGGGCCACTCCGCGCGGGTCGAAGCTGACGATGTCGAAACGGTCCTGCAGGTCAGTACTGAAGCGGTCGATCCCGGTCTTGATCCGGTCGACGCCGGAGTCGCCGGGACCGCCCGGGCCGAAGACCAGGACGCCGACGCGTTCGCTGGGGACCTTGGCGGTGCGGCGGGCGATCGCGAGGTCGAACGTCGGCCCGCTGGGGTCACGCCAGTCGACCGGCAGCCGGAGCGTCGCGCACTGGGAGCCCTGCACGTCGGCGGGCTTGTCCTTGCCTTCGGGTTTGCAGTCGGTCCACTGCACCTGCGGCTTGGCGGCCGCGACCGCCGGGAGTGCCGTCAGGCCGGCGGCGAGTGCTCCGAGCACGGTCGCACCGGCCAGGGCACGTCGGGAGAAAGTCATGCCGCCGATCCTTCGGCAATCGCTTGCTCGCGGCATCGGGGACGAGCCCCAGCCGACCCGGGGCAGTAACCCAACGAGCCCTTGAAAGTGTTGTTAGGGTCGGTCCTTGATGAGTACCAAATACGCCAGGTGGTTCCGGACGGTGGCGATCGCCGAGGCGATCTCGTGGACCGGGTTGCTGATCGGCATGCTGTTCAAATACGTCCTGTCCGACAACGAGGTCGGGGTGAAGATCTTCGGCCCGATCCACGGCGGCATCTTCGTCGTGTACGTGGCGACCGTACTGGCCGTACGCGGCCCACTGCGCTGGTCCTGGCCGGTCACCCTGGCCGCACTGGCAGCGAGTGTTCCCCCGCTGTTCACCTGGTTCTTCGAGATCTGGGCGGTGAAGACGGGCCGGATTGACGCCGGGCGTGGCGTCGCCGTACCGTCCACAGCGGAAGTCAACTCAACAGCCGCATGAACCCGTGCGGGAGAGTCCTGGGTCCGGCCCAGGCGCCGTAGGAGCAACTCTCCCCAAGAATCTCTCAGGCACCTTCACCGCACGGGCGAGGCACCTCTGGAGGGCACTCCGCCCAACAGAACGGGGAGGACACCAAACGGTCAACGGCGACCGGAAGGAACCTCCACACGATGGCGATCAGTGTCTTCGACCTGTTCAGTATCGGGATCGGCCCGTCGAGCTCCCACACCGTGGGACCGATGCGAGCGGCCCGTACCTTCGCGCTCGGTCTGGCCGATGACGGCCTGCTGACCGCGACCACCACGATCAGCGCGCAGCTCTTCGGCTCACTCGGCGCGACCGGGCACGGGCACGGCAGCAACAAGGCGGTGCTGCTGGGGCTGGAGGGCGCCGACCCCGAGACCGTGGTCACGCACTCCGTCGACGCCCGGGTCGAGACGATCCGCGAACGCGGCCGGCTGGCCCTGGCGGGTACGCACGAGATCGCGTTCGACGAGCACACCGACCTGGTGATGCACCGGCGCAAAGCACTTCCGTACCACCCCAACGGGATGATCTTCGCGGCGCGCGATGCCGTCGGCGCGGTGCTGCGGGAGCGTACTTACTACTCGGTCGGCGGCGGGTTCGTCGTCGACGAGAACGCGGCCGCGGGCGATCGGATCGTGCCGGACACCACCCCGCTGAAGTACCCGTTCACCACCGGTGCAGAGCTGCTCGACCGGTGCCGGGAGTCCCAGCTGTCGATCAGCGAGGTGATGCTCGCCAACGAGCTGGCCTGGCGGACCGAGGACGAGATCCGGGACGGGCTGCTGCGGATCTGGCAGGTCATGCAGGACTGCGTCCGCGAGGGCTGCGAGACCGAGGGCATCCTGCCCGGCGGGCTGAAGGTGCCGCGCCGCGCGCACGCCCTGCACCAGAAGCTGTCGCAGGACCCGTGGTCGGTGGATCCGTTGAAGGTGATGGACTGGGTGAACCTGTTCGCGCTCGCCGTCAACGAGCAGAACGCTTCGGGCGGACGGATCGTCACCGCGCCGACGAACGGTGCCGCGGGCATCATCCCGGCCGTGCTGCACTACTACCGCCGGTTCGTGCCGGGCTCGACCGAGGACGGCGCGGTCCGGTTCCTGCTCGCGGCCGGAGCGATCGGCGTCCTGTACAAGGAGAACGCGTCGATCTCCGGCGCCGAGGTCGGCTGTCAGGGGGAGGTCGGTTCGGCCTGCTCGATGGCCGCGGCCGGACTGTGCGAGGTGCTCGGCGGTACGCCCCAGCAGGTCGAGAACGCGGCCGAGATCGCGATGGAACACAATCTCGGCCTGACCTGCGACCCGGTCGGCGGCCTGGTCCAGATCCCGTGCATCGAACGAAACGCGATGGCGTCGGTGAAGGCGATCAACGCCGCCCGGATGGCGATGCACGGCGACGGCGTCCACGTGGTCACCCTGGACAAGGTGATCAAGACGATGCGCGAGACCGGCGCTGACATGAAGATCAAATACAAGGAGACCTCCCGCGGCGGCCTCGCCGTCAACGTCATCGAATGCTGATCGGCGTCCTCTCGGTCACCACGGCACCGTGCCGTGCAGGCTCCAGGTAGACGGTGTGGCCGGCGGACACCAGTTGCTTGGCTGTTTCGTAGCCGAGGCCGCGGTTTGCGCCGGTGATGAGTGTTGTGGTCATGGGTCCACCCTCTCGCTGCCGGTGTCGACCAGGTAGTACCCACGATTTCCTAGGGAACGGCAGTACCAGGTTGTGGGTGGGTGGGGGCGGGATACTGGCTTGTATGGGTGAGCTCGGGCGGACGTTGCATGGTTGGCGGGATCGGGTGACGCCGGAGCAGGTTGGGTTGGCGGTGGGTGGACGGCGGCGGGCGCCCGGGTTGCGGCGGGAGGAGCTGGCTCAGCTGGCGGGGTTGTCGGTGGACTACATCGTGCGGCTGGAGCAGGGGCGGGCGGAGTCGCCGTCGGTGCAGGTGTTGTCGGCACTGGCGCGGGCGCTTCGGTTGTCCGATGCCGAGCGCAACCATCTGTTCGTACTGGCCGGTGAGGTGGAGCCGTCACCCGGGCGCGTGTCTGCGTACATTCCGCCAGGTGTGCAGCGGATCGTCGACCAGCTGGAGGGCGCGCCGCTCTGCGTGTGCGACGCCGCCTGGACGATGATCACCTGGAATCCGCTGTTCGCGGCGATGTCCGGTGACCCGTCGCGATTCCAGGGCCGGCGGCGGAACATCATCTACCGGAATTTCACCGAGCCGGGCGGGCGGATCGTGCAGACGCCGGAACAGCAGCGCGAATTCCGGAACGCGATGGTCACGGATCTCCGCGCTTCGCTGGCGCGTTATCCACAGGACCCGGAACTGCGGGCGCTGATCGAAGAACTCCGCGGGTACGCCGAGTTCGCGCGCTTGTGGGACGAGCGGGTGGTCGGATTCCATCGGTCCGAGCGGAAGACGATCCGGCACCCTGAGGTGGGTGACTTCAGCATCGACTGCGATGTGCTGGCGGTACCGGGCAGTGATTTGCGGATCGTCGTGTACACCGCGGCGCCTGGGACCGAGGCGGCGGAGAAGTTGCGGTTGTTGTCGGTGATCGGGTTGCAAGCGCTGACCTGAGCTGTCAGCTAACGGAATGCATTCCTACTGTCGCGTAAACGGTATGACATTCTTGAATTGGTGCGGGCTGCGGTGGAATTTGCTCCAAGGACTGTTTCAAACGACCTTTCAGCCGATAACCTGCGGGACTTGTGAATCCGATCTCTGCCACGGCTTCCCGCCGACCGCCCTGGCAGAACCCGCGGCGCCTGCGACAGGTCGCCACCGGCGCCGGCCTCCTGCTGCTCGGATACCTCGTCCTGGTCCTGGTCGCGTTGTTCGGCGGGCCGCGGATCGGGGCGGGTTTGTTGCCGCTGCCAGGCGGTGGTGGCGGGCCTGAGCCGGTCAGCCCGGTCGCGGGGTTGCAGCCTGGTCAGCCGACGGAGAACCTGCCGCGGATCCCGCACACGCCGACGCCGACCGCGGTGACGATCCCGTCGCCCGGTGCGACGCCGAGCGTTGTACCAACCCAGTTGCCGGTCCAGTTGCCGGTCCAGTTGCCGGTCACCCCTGGTACGCGCCCGGCGACCTCGTCGGCACCGCAGATCGTGGAGAGCAGCGCACCGACCATCCCGGTCGTCACCGCCACCCCACCAGTCGTCCCACCCACCGAGCCAACAGCTGGTACGACGACGACCGCGCCGGTCAGCCCACCGCCGACCGATCCATCGACCAGCCCACCCGGGACGCCAACCGCTTCGCCGACCAGCCCCACCACACCACCCAGTCGCCCTGAACCGGGTGGTTTCCTCGGCAAACTCCTCCGCAAGCTGGGGCTGTAACCGACGACCTCAGTAGGCCTCTACTTGGGTGGTGTCTGCGTTGCCGTGGGTTGTCGGCTGGAGGTTTATCTGCCAGCCCTGGTTGCGGCCGAAGGTTTGGTCGAACTTCTTGAAGGAGCAGTCCGCGCGGAACTTGCGCTTGGTCTGGTCCCAGTCGCTGCCGCTCTTGAAGTACAGGTGGTACGTGCCGCCGATCCGCTTCACGGTCGTCGTGTCGCTCGCCTGGATGTACACCATCACCTGTGGATCGCCCGGCGGCTGACCGTCGCTGACGATCGACACCGCGACGTCATGCGCCGTCCCGTTGGTGATCTTCACCTGACCGGTGCCTTCAGCTCCACGCCGTACCAGGATCTCCCCGCTCCGCGGACGCACCGGCTCCGGCGCCGGCCCCGGATCAGGCAGCGTCTTGCCGAAACTGAGCTTCAGCCGCTGCAACTGGACGATCGCCGAGTCCAGGTCGGTGCGCAGTTGCCGCTGGACCTTCTGCGAGGTGTACGCGACCCCGCCGCACCGCGCGTCGTCCTCGGTCTTCGGCGCCGATGACGTCAGCTGCGCGGCCGCTACCCCGATCCGCTCCTTCAGCAGCTCGTGTACGGCGTTCAACCGCGTCGTCACCGTCAGTGCCGCCAACCGGATCGCGACCGTGTTCAGCGTCTCCGCGACCGTACTCATCGAATCGGCCAGCCCCTCGGCCGTCCGGACCCGGGTCAGCCGCCGGGCCGACTCGGTCAGCACCTGGTCGATCCGGCGCAGCTCCGCCTGGTACGCCGCCGTACTCAACGGCCCCGAAGCCGGGACCGACGACGCGGGCGCCGGCGCCGCACTACCGGTAGCCGACGCACTCGGCCCAGGCGTCTGTTGCGGCTCCGCACCACACCCGACCACGACACCAAGCCCAGCACAGAGCGCAACCCAGCGCTTCATTCCCCACACACCCCCAGGTCCCCACCCGCGCGTCAGCTGCCAGAGTAGAGCATCACTCGCGCGGCGCCGGGCGGACGAACGGGAACGCCAGCGTGCTGCGGATGTTCTGGCCGGTCAGCATCATCATCACCCGGTCGACGCCGATGCCCAGGCCGCCGGTCGGTGGCATCGCGTACTCGAGCGCGGACAGGAAGTCCTCGTCCAGCGACATCGCCTCCGGGTCGCCCGCGGCCGCCTTGAGCGACTGCTGGGTGAGGCGGCGGCGCTGCTCGACCGGGTCGACCAGCTCGGAGTACGCGGTCCCGATCTCGGCGCCGAAGGCAACCAGGTCCCAGCGCTCCGCGAGCCGCGGCTCGGTGCGGTGGGTCCGGGTCAGCGGCGACGTCTCCAGCGGGAAGTCGGTGTAGAAGGTCGGCAGCATCGTGTTCGGCTCGACGAGCTCGTCGTACAGCTCGAGCACCAGCTCGCCGGCGGTCAGGTCGAACGTCGTGTGCACGCCATGCTCCGCGCACAGCTCCCGAAGCCGCTCGATCGGCGTATCCGGGTCGATCGGCGTACCGGCGGCCTGGCCGACCGCGTCGTGGACCGTGATCACCGGCCATTCGCCGGAGATGTCGAGCTCCTCGCCGTCGCGGCGCACCACCGGCTTGCCGTACACCGCGGTCGCCGCCTCGATCAGCAGCTCCCGGGTCAGCTCGCGCATCACGTGATAGTCCGCGTACGGCTGGTACGCCTCGACCGAGGTGAACTCCGGGTTGTGGGTCGCGTCGGCGCCCTCGTTCCGGAAGTTGCGGTTCAGTTCGAAGATCTTGCCCATCCCGCCGACACTGAGCCGCTTCAGGAACAGCTCCGGTGCGATCCGCAGGAACAGCTCGGTGTCGTACGCGTTGATGTGCGTGACGAACGGCCGCGCGTTCGCACCGCCGTGGACGGCCTGCAGCATCGGCGTTTCGACCTCGATGAAGCCCCGCGTCTCGAACCCGTTCCGGATCGCGCGGACGGCCGCACTGCGCTGCTGCATCATCCGCAGCGAGTCCGGATTCATCACCAGGTCGATGTGCCGCAGCCGGACCCGCGCCTCCGGGTCGGTGAAGCCCTTTCGCTTGTCCGGCAACGGATGCAGGCACTTGGCCGCCATCACCCAGCTGGTGACCGCGACCGACAGCTCGCCGCGACGGCTGGTGACGACCTCGCCGGTGACGCTGACGTGGTCGCCGATGTCGACGAGCCGCTGCCACCGGTCCAGCGCTTCCGCGCCGCAGGCGTCGGTCGTGAGCATCACCTGCAGCTGGGTCAGCCCGTCCTGCAACTGCGCGAAGGACAGGCCGCCGTGGTCCCGCATCCGCAGCACCCGGCCGGTCACCGACACCGTGTGGCCGGTGTGGTGGTCCGGCGGCAGGTTCGGGTACAGCTCCCGGATCCGTTCCAGCGTCTCCGTCCGCGGTACGCCGACCGGGTACGGATCGATGCCCGCGGCAACAAGCTCCGCGAGTTTGGTCCGCCGGATCTGCTCTTGCTCGGTCAGCTTGCGGGTCGGCAGCGCCGGCCGCAGCAGCTCGACCTCCTGCTCGCGAACCGCGGTGGTGAACGCGAGCCCGTCCGCGGACCTGATCGCGTGCCGGTCGGCGGCGCCGACGCTGTCCACGCGAGTCCACGGCCGCGGCGCGGGCAGGAAGCCTTCCGCCGTACCGGCTGCCAGCAGCACCTGCGCCAGCGAGGCGCCACGCGAGTAGCAGATCAGCCGGGGCGACCAGCGGGGCAGGTACTTTTCGTTCGACTGGTAAAGACTTTCCAGCTGCCAGAACCGCGAGGCCGCGGTGAGCAGCGCGTTCGTGAAGCGCAGGAACGGCCCGGCGCCGACCCGCTCGGCGTCGCTGAAGATCTCCCGGAACATCGCGAAGTTCAGCGAGATCCGGTGCACGCCGAGGTCGCCGGACGCGTCGACCAACGACGTCACCATGAACTCCATCAGGCCGTTCACGGACTCGGGATCGCGCCGCATCAGGTCCAGCGAAACACCCCGGACACCCCACGGTACGAAGGACAGCAGGCCGCGTACGACACCGTCGGCGTCCCGCGCGATGACCATCACGCACCGGGCGTCGGCCGGGTCGCCGAGCCGCCCGAGCGCCATCGAGAAACCACGCTCAGTCCGGGCGCCACGCCACTTCTCGGCCAGCTGGACGTACTGCGCGAGGGCCTCCGGCGACAGATCACCGTGCCGGACCACCTCGGCGTGGTACCCGGCTCGCTGCACCCGCGTCACCGCCTGGCGTACCGGGCGCATCGTCCGGCCTTCCAAGGTGAAGTCCGCGACGTCGATGATCGCCTCGTCACCCATCGACAACGCCCGCATGCCCGCGTCGACGTACGCCTGCGCGGCCTCCTCGCTGGCCGAAAGGACAGCGGGGGACCACCCGTACGTCCGCGCCTCGGCGAGCCATCGCTGGATCGCCGCCGGCCAGGCGACCGGATCACCGAGCGGATCACCACTGGCCAGACTGACCCCGTTGACCACCCGGTACGCGATCGCGGCGTCGTGGCCGGGGGAGAAGACGACCGCCTTGTCGCGGCGGGTGGCGAAGTACCCGAGGGAGTCGCGTTCGCCGTGCAGCAGCAGGAGCCGGCGCAGATCCAGCTCTTCGGGCTGGGTCAGGTAGCGGACGCGGCGCACCGACCGGAGGAAGATCCAGAACGCGAGCACCAGCGAGGCGGCCGAGATCGCACCGACGGACAGGCCGATCCAGCCGTGGCCCTCGTGGCCGGACATCTTGCTGCGGGACTGGCCGAAGGCGGCCGCCACCGCCCAGCCGATCTTCTGCCGCTGGCCGGTCAGCGTCCGCGGGAAGATCTGGGTCAGGGTGACGCTGACCGCGAGCGAGATCAGCATCCCGAACACCAGCGCGCCGATCGCGAGCCGGCGGCTTCCGGTCGCGAGCCGGGCCGGGAAGGCGGCGCGGATCTTCCACAGCAGCACGATCAGGCCGATCACCACGACCGCCTGGACGATCGCCCATTCCAGGTCCGTCGCCGAGGTGCGGTCGAGGTCGGACAGCCACTCGGTACCGCGCGGGCTGCTCAGCCGGACCGTACTGAACGCGATGTAGGCGGTCAGGCCGAACAGCCACAGGCCTTCGAAGACCCAGAGCACCCAGAGCAGCGCGGCTCGCTTACCGCGCAGCAAAGCACTGCCGACGACGGCGAGATAGACGGCCGAGAAGATCGTGTGCCCGGCCGGGATGCCGACGAACTCGAAGGCCATGTCGGCGTGCCGGACCAGTCGCGGGGCGACGAATCGCAACGGAATCGCAAGAAACGACCACACGGCAGCAGCCGCGACCACGCGGCCAACCCAGACCGCGGCGCGGTGCTGCCACGCCGGTACCACTGCTGTTTCCTCCGACCGCACCAGCCGATCATCCCATTAGTTTGCTGAGACTTCGGTCGACCTAGCACTACCTCAACAGTACAGTTGACGCCACAGTCAAGACTTTGGTTGACCTGACAGGCTGAGGAACATGCTCGCCGTCCCGTACCGCCTGGTCCGCGCCCTGATGATCGCCGCGGCCGTGATCTATTGCAGCCTCATTCTCGAAGCGATCGCCGGCTTTCCGCTGAACGTCCACATCTCTTTCCTCAGCGAACTGAGCGCGCGGGACCAGGCGACCAGCCCGTACGCGCGAGCGATGGACCTGGTCAGCAGCCTGCTGACGCTGACCGCCGTGGTGCTGTCCCGCCGGGCCCGCAACGTCCGCTGGGAGATCTCCGGCGTGCTGATCAGTACTGCCCTGTTCGCGATCGGGACGATGTTCGACTCGTTCATGCCGATGGCCTGCGCGCCGTCGGTGGGTACGGCCTGCCGGGACTCGGAGGAGGCGGGCGGGCAAGCCGGGTTCGCGCTGATGCTGCACGAGGCGACCTCGACGATCGCGGGTGCCGGCACCATCGCGCTGGGCGTGTTCGCCGTCCTGGCGATCCGCCGCTACGGGTGGGGCGGATGGTTCGCCAAGACGGTCGCGCTGCTCGCCGCGGGGGTCGTGGTGACGCAGGTCTGGCTTGGATCGGTGGTGGCGTACGAGACGCTGAGCGGCGCCGAGGTGATCGCACCGGGCATCCTGCAACGGGTCACGACGGTGCTGACCTGCCTGCTGCTCGGGACGTTGTTACCAGCCTTGAGGCAAGCTTGCTCTCGATGAGTGTGACGTGGATCGTGCTGCCCGGCCTGGCCGAGACTCCGGAGGAGTTCGCCCAGGTCGCCGGCCTGCTTCCGGACCTGGATGTCCGGATCATCGATCCCTGGCGGACACCGGTCACGTCCGAGGTCGACGCGCTCCGGGCCGCGGCCGGCCTGGAGCCGGGCGCGGAGGTCGGGCTGATCGGTCACTCGATCGGCGGGTTGGCCGCGCTGCGCTGGGCGCTGACCCGGCCGCTGGAGGTGACGCGGCTGGTGCTGGTCGACAGCAGCCTGACCTCGGAGACCGGGTGGCGGATGTTCTACCCGGGGGCGCCGGGCGACCGGGTCATCCGTTGGCTGGCACGGTTTCTCGGGCGGATCGGCGGGCCGCAGCTGATCGGTACGTCATTCCGCCGGCTGAGTGTCCGGTACGGCAGTTTGACCCGGAACGAGCCGTTGTCGAAGGCAATGATCAAGGCGCGGTACGGCGCAGCGACCTCGTGGCTGCTGTTCTGGGACGAGCTCGCGGCCACCTGGGAGATGGCGGCCGAAACAGCGAAGCTGCTGGCCGGGCCGATCGCCGAGGTCGCGCCCACCGAGGTCCTGGTCGCGACCGGCGGCGGATCGCAGACCGGGGCGAAACGCTGGCTCGCCGGCCAGCAGGAACTCGCTGCGGCCATCGGCGGCCGGGTCGAGATCCTGTCCGACTCCGCGCACCTCGTCCACCTGGACCGCCCCGACGCCGTCGCGACCGCAGTCCACCGGCAATAAACCCTTCCGCACACCGGGCGTGGAGGCGTACGCTTATTGCACTGAAACGATCGTGGCAGTGCTTCTCTGTGTAGTGGATGTGCACAATGGGTGATCAATTCGCGATAGGCCGTGGGCTTCGCTGGAAGTGGTTCCTGGACGACGTACGCCAGCACGCACGACTGCTGTCCCGGCTCTACCTCAGCCGCATGTACAGCTGGGGTCCGCGATGATCGTCGTGACCTGCTCGGTGTGCGATCGGCGCTCGCTGTTGCCGTTGAGCATGGTGACCGGGCTCGACCGGCGCGTGGATCTGGCCGGACAGGTGGTGTACGAGCTCACCTACACGTGCTGGTGTGGCGCGCCCGGTGCGAAGGTGCTGAAAGGACCCGCAGTAGCTAGGTAGTGCTGGTCATGGCCGGGGTGGGGAGCTTGCGCTGCCACACCTCGTCCAGCGCCATCCGCATCGCCCCGGTGACTACTGCATCCTCGGCCAGCGCGGACAGCTCCAGCCGCGGGTGGTTGAGGGTCAGCAGGCGCAGCTGGTCCGCGATGGCGTCCAGCAGGACCGCACCGGCGCGAGCGACACCGCCACCGATCACCACTGCGGTCGGGTCCAGTACGAGAACAGACGGCGCCAGCGCACGCGCAAACGTACGCGCCACCTGCTGCACCACGGCCTGTGCCACCGGATCGCGCTCTGCTGCCGCGGCGAACACGTCGGCGGTGTCGAGCTGCTCTCCGCCCAGCTCGGCCAGCCGCGACTGCGGATTGTCCAGTGCGGCCTGGCGGCCCAGCGCTGCGATCGCCTCCGAGCCAACCGCCCGCTCCAGCGGTCCGCGGCTGTCATCCGGGTTGATCACGTCATCGGTGTCAGTAGCGATGAATCCGATCTCACCAGCTGCTCCGGTACCACGGTGCAACCGCCCGTCGATGACGATGCCCGCACCGAGCCGCTCGCCCCACTGGACCGCCAGCAGCGTGCCGGTTCCACCACGAGCCGCTGCGATCGCCAGCGCGGCCAGGTTGGCGTCGTTGTCGAGCATGACCGGACAGTCGAGCAGCCCGCGGACGTGTTTGATCAGGTCAACCGCAGACCAACCGGGCACGCTGGGGACCAGCTGAACCCGCCCGGTGTGCTCGTCGACGATGCCGGGGCTGGCGGCGACCGCGGCAGCGATGTCCTCGGCCGGCACCTCCGCCTCGGTCAGCGCCTCGTTGATCACGTCGGTGATCACGCCGAGCAGCTCCTGCGCGGTCCAGCCGGGGCCGGAGCGCCGGACCAGGGCGAGCTTGCGGCCGGCCAGGTCGGAGACGCCGACCGTGACCCGGTGCGGTCCGACATCCAGGCCGAGCACCGGCGCGGCACGGCCACGCAGCGAGACCCGGATGGCCGGCCGGCCGAGTGACCGGTCCGCGGAGTCCGGCCCGTGCTGCTGCAGCCAGCCGGCCTCCAGCAGCTCGTCCACCGCCTGCGCGACCGTCGGCCGGGCCAGACCGGTGCGCTCGACCAGCTCGGCGACGCGCAACGGCGCCGGCGCGGATCGGCGGACCGCGTCCAGGACCGAGGCGACATTGATCCGCCGCAGCATCGTCGTTCCGCCGCCGCCGATCGTTCCTTTGCTCATGTCCGACCCCTTGCCTGCCACCCACCCAGTATAGATAGCGAGCGTTCGTAAATACTGTCCGTGTCCAGCTCCGGTTCCGCACCGAGCGGCGGCGTTCCGATGCGTGCGTCGACAACTATCACCGATCGGCCATCCGATGTTCCAGCACACGCATCGCTGCCCGTAATCGGGTAGACCACCAAGGGTCACTCAAGCGGTTCAGCCAAGGTATTTCCATCGGCGAGGGTGGATCGGGCGAAGCTGCTCAGGGCCTCCCGGTCCGGTTGCCCGGTCTTCGTCATCAGACTCGCGACGTGTTTCTCGACGGTACGCGGCGAGATGTGCAGCCGGGCGGCGATCGTCTTGTTGCTGACCCGGTCCACCAGCAGCCGGCAGACCTCGTACTCCCTGGTGGTGATTCCGAGCTGTCGCAGCGCCCCTGGAACCTGCTCCGAACCACTCCGGCGCTGTGGCACCGTAGCGCCGAACTGCCGGAGCAGACTGCGGCACGCACTCGCCACAGCCGGGACATCGGCCTGGTGGAAGTAGTCCTCGGCCTGCCGCAACCAGGCCACGGGTTCACCCCACCCGTCCGCGTACGCGGGCTCCGCGACCAGCCGCAACCCGAGGTGCTGTGCCATCGGGAACAGCGAAGACGTCTCCAGTGCCTCCAGCAGCTTGGCGTTGGCCTGCTCGGCCTGTCCGTCCCGTCCGAGGAGTACGGCATGTGCCAGCTGGACGAACTGCTTGTTCCAGCGCATGCCGCCGGCCGCGGTCGCGGTGACCGTCTTGAAGTGATCCCAGCCGCTCCGGCCGGCCAGTACGCCGAGCAGCAGGCTCAGACCGTTCTTCCCGACCAGGTGGAACGTCGTCGGGTTGTTCGCCTGGTACTCCAGCGCCTGGGCCAGATCCGCTTCGGCCAGCTCGCGGTTCTCCTCCAGCAAGGCACAGAACGTCCGGGCCAGTCCGTAGCAGTACGGCAGCTCGTACGCCGACCGGCCGACGGCTTCCGCCAGCGTCGCTTCCATCTCCGTACGGTGGCCCTGGTGTGCTTCGAGGATCGCCTTGGTGGTCAGGAAGTACGTTGTCATCCGGCCGATCCGGAACTTCCCGGTAGCGTCGAGGCAGTTCTCGATGAGCTCGGCCGCGCGGGCGTACTCGGCGCGCAGGACTGCCTGCTGGCTGAGGATGCCGTCCATTTCGTCGGCGATCGGAAGCGCGCCGATCCGCACGGCCTGCTGCCGGGCGTATTCCAGCTCGACGACACTGCCGGTGGCCAGGCAGATCGTGCCGGCCTGCAGCATCAGCGAGATCATCCGGGACAGCACCATCCCGTGCTCGTCGGCCAGCTGCCGGGCCCGGTCGAAGTACTCGATCGACAGGCCGGCATCGTTCTCCCGGGCCAGAATCCCGAGCATTTGCAGGGCTTCGGCGCCGACCGCCGGCAGCTTGGCCCGCTCGGCGGCCGCGGCCGCGCGGACCGCCAGCCGGGTCGCGGTCCGCACCCGGTCCGGGCTGTCGCGGGCCAGCTCGAGCTGGGTGGCGAGCACGTCGACCGGCGCGAGGTCTTCGTCGGCCGCGGCCGGGCCGAGCAAGGAGCGCGCGATCGCGATCTCGTCCAGCGCGGCGGGCAGGTGGCCGGCCATCTGGTCGATCATGGCCAGCCCGACGTGCAAGGCGGCCAGCCGGCGGCTGTCCAGGTTCCGGGCGGCGAGCGCTTCGATCGTCGCGGCGTGCTGGCCCCGGCTGTCGAACCGGCCGGCCACGCTGAGTGCGGGCAGCAACGATCGGAGCGCTTCCGCACGGCAGGTCGGGTCGGGCTCGTCGGTCAGTAGCTCATCGGCGCGTTCCAGCAGCCGGATCGCCGAGGCCACTGACCGGGCTTGGAACGCACGTTCGCCGGCCATCGCGAACAACCGCCCGGCCCGTGCCTTGTCACCCGAGGTCACGGCCAGTTCGGCCGTCAACTGGCACCACTCGTCCGGCAGCTCGGGGTGCAACTCCTCGATGGCGTCCGCGCAGCGCGTGGCCAGTGCGGATCGTTCGATCGGGGTCAGCCCGGCGAGCAAGGCCTCGGCGGTCAGCGGATGCCGAAACGCGTACCAGTCGGGCTCCGGCTCATCCGGTTCGACCAGCTGCTTGGCCAGTCCGGCCCGTACCGCGGACAGCAGTGTTTCCTCGTCGCAGCCGCTGGCCCGGCGTACGACGCTCAGCGGGAACCGATGTCCGATCACGGCAGCCATGACGAGCAGGTCACGGGCCTGCGCTCCGAGCTGGTCGGCGCGGTGATTGACACTCCGTACCACTGCTGCTGGGACCTTGGTGGGCAGCCGATTGACGACCTGCGTAGGGCCATCAGCGTCCTGGAGCAGTTCCTCGACCGCGAACGGGATGCCCGCACTGTCCCGCCACAGCCGATCTGCCAGCTGACCTTGGACGGCAGCCACCGGCACAGCGAGACACGCGGCGGCCATTTCGGCGACCTCGGCACGGTCCAGTGGCTGCAGCTTGATCAGCGCGGCCGCTCCACTCTGTGCAGCCTGGGTGGCCAGGTCGTACGCCGGGCAGGGCTCCTGGCGCAGTGTCGCGACCAGTGCGATCGGTTGCTCAGCCAGCTGATCGAGCATGTACTCGACGATCGCGAGAGTCTCCGGATCGGAGCCGTGCAGATCCTCCAGTACGAGGAGGCAGCCGCGCCCCGCAGAGACCAGGCTGAGCAGCCGTAGTACTGCCTCGCCGAGCAGGACAGGCGAGGGGTCGGTGGCGTGAGCAGTGCCGTCGTCCCAGTCCGGGATCAGTCTGGCGAGCACCTGGCGGTACGCGCCGAGGTCACTGGTGCCGGGGAGCTCGCCGCGGCGGGTGAGCGTGAGCAGCGCCTCGGTGAACGGGCGGAACGCCACCGTGCTTCCGATCGTCCCGACCCGTCCGCGCAGCGTCAGCAAACCCGCCTCGGCGGCTGTACTGGTCGTCAATTCCGCCAGCCTGGTCTTGCCGATGCCGGGTTCGCCGGCCAGGAAGACAGCGCCGCCCCGACCGCCTCGCGCCGCGGTCAGGAGGTGCTGAAGCTGCTCGATCTCACGATCCCTGCCGACCGCTCTGGGCGAACGGGTCTGCACGGTTGCTCACTCTAACCAGCTCACCCCGCCGCCGCCTGCCGAATCTCACCGGCTCACCGGCTCACCGGCTCACCGGCTCAGCCGAAGCGGCGGATCAGCAGGCATCCCGCCTGGAAGCGCGACTTCGCGCCGAGGCCGGCGATCAGCGCACTGATCTCGGTCCGGACCGTCCGCAGCGACAGCCCCAGCTCGCGGGCGATCGCCGCGTCCTTGGCGCCGGTCGACAGCAGCCAGCCGATGGTGATCTGGCGGTCGGTCAGCTCCGGGACCTGGGCCGCCTCGTCCGCCGCGTAGCTGAGCGCTGAGTCGAACACTTGATCATGGTTTCACCGCGAGCGGCGCCCGGCATGGGTGATCAGCCCCCATATTCTGGGTACCGCTGACCAGACGAGAGGTGGGCTGATGTCGTCCGAACGGGAAGTCGTCGAAGCGTGTCCGGCCGAGCTGTTCATCGCGGGGAAGTGGGTGGCCGCCGATGGTGGGCGGACGCTCGCGGTCGAGGACCCGGCCACCGGTGCGACGCTCTGCGAGGTGGCCGACGCGAGTCCGGCGGACGGGCTGGCGGCGCTGGACGCGGCCGTGGCGGCGCAGGCCGAGTGGGCCGCGACCGCACCTCGGGACCGCGGCGAGATCCTCCGGCGGACGTACGAGCTGATGACCGAGCGGGCCGACGAGCTCGCACTGCTGATGACGCTCGAGATGGGTAAACCGGTGGCCGAGTCGAAGGGCGAGATCGCGTACGCGGCCGAGTTCTTCCGGTGGTTCGCCGAGGAAGCGGTCCGGATCGACGGTGGGTACCAGGTCGCGCCGAACGGGTCCGGCCGGTTCCTGGTGATGCGGCAGCCGGTCGGGCCGTGCCTGCTGATCACGCCGTGGAACTTCCCGGCCGCGATGGGCGCCCGCAAGATCGGGCCGGCGGTCGCCGCGGGGTGCACGATGGTGATCAAACCGGCCGCGCAGACACCGCTGTCGATGCTCAAACTGGCCGAGCTGATGGCCGAAGCGGGGCTTCCGGCCGGCGTACTGAATGTCATCACCACGTCGGACTCGGGTGGCGTGATGGAGCCGCTGATCCGCGACGGCCGGGCCCGGAAGCTCTCGTTCACCGGGTCGACGCCGGTCGGCCGGAAGCTGATCGAGCAAGCTGCCGAGAAGGTGCTGCGGACCAGTATGGAGCTGGGCGGGAACGCGCCGCTGGTCGTGTTCGAGGACGCCGACCTGGACAAGGCGGTCGACGGCGCGATGCTGGCCAAGATGCGCAACGGCGGCGAGGCGTGTACGGCGGCCAACCGGGTCTACGTGCAGTCGTCGGTGATGGACGAGTTCGCGGCCCGGCTGACCGAGCGGATGTCCGCGTTGAAGGTCGGTCGCGGTACGGAGGCAGGGGTCGACGTCGGGCCACTGATCGACGCCAAGCAACGGGACAAGGTGGCCGACCTGGTGGCCGACGCGATCGCGCAAGGCGCGCGGACGCTGACCGGCGGAAAGATTGCCGCCGGCAACGGGTACTTCTTCCAGCCGACCGTGCTCGCCGACGTACCGGCGACGGCCCGGCTGCAGAAGGAGGAGATCTTCGGGCCGGTCGCGCCGCTGACCGCGTTCGAGACCGAGGACGAGGCGGTCCGGATGGCCAACGACACGGAGTTCGGCCTGGTCTCCTACCTGTTCACCAAGGACCTGAGCCGCGCGCTCCGGGTGTCGGAGCGACTCGAGGCCGGCATGATCGGGCTCAACCAGGGCATCGTGTCCAACCCGGCCGCGCCGTTCGGTGGCGTGAAGCAGTCCGGCCTCGGCCGGGAGGGCGGCAGCGTGGGGATCGATGAGTACCTTGAGGTCAAGTACATAGCGATCAACGTCGACTGACCAGCTGGGTCACCGTGACCAGCTCGTACCCGCGAGCCCGCAGCTCCTTCACGATCGGCCCGACCGCCTGCGCGGTGTACGGGGCGTTGTCGCCGCCGTGCATGTGCAGTACGACGATTGACCCGTTCTGTACGTGGTCCAGCACCTGCTTCACGATCGGCTCCGCCGCTTTGGCGAACCCATCCGCGCCCGGTACGTCCAGACCGACCGCGGTGACACCAGCCGGCGCCAGCTCGTGCAGTGCCGTCGCGTCGTAGCACCCACCGGGGAACCGGAACCACCTGGTCGCATGGGGGTCCAGCCGGTCCAATTCCACGATCGCACGCCGTACGTCAGCGAGCATCTGCTCTTTCGGTACGGTCCCCAGCGTGTAGCAGTGCTTGGTGAAACCACGGTGGTCGTACGTATGCGTCCCCAGCTCGAACAGTGGATCGGCGGCAAGCTCCTTCGTCACCTGTGGGTACTGCTCCATCCACATGCCGGTGAGGAAGAGCGTGGCGGGGACGTGCAGCGTACGCAGCTCGTCGATCAGCGCCTTGTTGTAGTACGACTTGACCTTCCCTGACTGCAGTCGTCGCCGCATGAGTGCAGTCAGGTCCGCGTCGAACGTCAGCGCGATCTGCTTCTTGTCCCGCGGCCCATGGTCGAGTACGGGCATCAGGTTGGTGTTGCTGGATGCACCTGGCTTCGCTTGTGCCGGCGCCAGCGTGGGGCGGACCGTACGTACCGGAGCGACCGGTGCGTGTGTTTGCGGTGTCTCAGTAGGCCCGCCGGCTGTTGGACTGTTGTCACTGCAGCCGACAAGAGTCAGTACCAGGACACCGCTTGCAACCCGCTTCGGCCAGCTCACGGTACTCCAGTATGCCTACTGCACCAGATCGTTGGCCGACCGGATGACCGGGTACGCCAGTTGTTCCGGAGCGGCGGCACCGGTTACGTGGAACGTATGCGATTCGCCGGGGGACAGGGTGACCAGTCCGGAGTCGACTCGGGCCGCCGGGTCGAGGCGATCCGGGAAGAGGCACAGGTCCTTCGTGAGCGCGTTGGCAGTGACGATGACGTCGTAGCCGTCGGTGGTTGCGGCCACGTGCGCCGTGTACGCGTCCGCGGCGAGCTGCAAGGACGTGTCCTCGACGAAGTACCAGAAAGCGGTGGTCACGTCTGCGGCGCGGACCTCCAGGTATTCGCTGGTCGGGTCCGCGGCCACCTCATCGGGCAGCGCGTTGAGCGCGCCGGACCGGGCGGCCACCTCAAGGGCGAAGGTCTCCTGCGCCAGCGCCTCTCCACCGCGACCGGTCGAGCGTCGGGTCACGGTGATTTCGGTGGACCAGTTCTCGTCCGTGTCGTTGTGCGCGGCAAGTACCAAGCCGACTTCGCGGGGTTGGACAGTCAGCAGGCGATCGGCGTACACGCGCTTCAACGCGTACCACAGTGGCTTCCGGATCCCGTGGCCGTCGACGGCGGCCCAGGACACCACCGGCCAGTTGTCGTTCAGTTGCCAGACCACGGCACCGGTGTTCAACGGGAACAGGCTGCGGAAGTGTTCGATGCCGTAGGCAACAGCCCGTGCCTGGTTCAGCTGTGTTGCCCAGTGCCAGTCATCGATGTTCTTCCACTTCGGCAGGTGTGCACCGAGCCCGCGCTCCAGCTTCAGATTGCCGTCGGACGCCTTCTGGTGAACGAGCATCTGCTCGCCGTACGGGTCAAGTGGTACGTCGTGCACTACTGAGGTGAGCGTCGACCAGGCCGGCGGCCCCTGGAAGCCGAACTCGGACGCGAACCGCGGCTTGTACTTCCGGTACGTCGTGTAATCCACCTGGTTCCACACGTCCCAGATGTGCATCGTGCCGTGCCGCTCGTCGTTCGGGTGGATGAACCGATCGAACGAGTACGGGCTGCCGGCCGCGTACGGTGTCCGCGGATCGAGCTCCGCGACGAGCTTCGGCAGCAGGTCGAGGTAGTACCCGGCGCCCCACGGCCGGCCGGCCAGCGGTACCCGCCAGCTCCACTCGACGTAGCCCCAGAGGTTCTCGTTGTTGCCGTTCCAGACCGCGAGGCTGGCGTGTTTGCTGAGTCGCGTCACGGCCTCTCGTGCTTCGGCCTCGACCTCGGTGCGCAGCGGCTCGTCCTCCGAGTACGCGGCGCAGGCGAACAGGAAGTCCTGCCAGACCAGGATTCCCAGCTCGTCGCACGCGTCGTAGAACGCTTCGCTCTCGTAGATCCCGCCGCCCCAGACCCGCAGCAGGTTCATCCCCGCGTCCACCGCGTCCTGGATGCTGGTCCGGTACGTCTGCGTGGTCAGCCGGGTCACGAACGCGTCGTCGGGAATCCAGTTCGCGCCGCGGATGTAGATCGGTTTACCGTTCACGGACAGGACGAACGGCGTACCGTCGTCGTCCGGCGCGGTGTCGACGGACATCGTGCGGAAGCCGACCCGGCCGTGCCATTCGTCGGCGTTGAGCGTGACCGTCACGTCGTACAAGGGCTGCTCGCCATGACCGCGCGGCCACCACAGGTCGACCGCGTCGATCGTGCTGACGATCTCCACGCTGCGGGTCCCGGGTTCGACGGTCACCGCCTGCTGCGTACCGCCGACTTCGACGGTTAGCGTCGCGGACGTGTTGTCCGTCCAGGCCAGACCGACGTGCGTGGTCAGTACGCCGCGATCGCCCACCACGCCGGCCAGCGGACGGACGGAGTCGATGCGTACGCCGGACCAGGACTCGATCCGGATCGGGCGCCAGATGCCCGCGGTCGCGACATCCGGTCCCCAGTCCCACCCGAAGTTCGACGCCATCTTGCGCAGCTGGTTGTACGGGTGGTGGTTCGTGTGCGGCCAGTTGCCGTTCTTCGCCCGCGCCGCCTCGGCCGCCGCCACCGGTCCTTCGAACTCGATCACCAGCTCGTTGTCACCGGCAACTAGTACGCCGGTGACGTCGAAGCGGTACGACCGATGCTGGTTCGCGGTCCGCCCGATCTCCTGGCCGTTCAGCGTGACGGTCGCAACCGTGTCCAGGCCTTCGGCCACTAGTTCCTGCCGGTCGTTGCCATCAGCAACCCAGGCGAAGCTGGTCCGGTAGCTCCACCGGGTCCGGCCGATCCAGTGCAGCTTGGACTCGTTGTCACCGTCGAACGGGTCTGGGATCTCACCGGCCGCGAGCAGGTCCGTGTGCACCTCACCCGGCACCGTGGCCGGGACGGGCCGGCCGATGAGGCCGTCAGGGACGGGGCCTTCGACCGCGCTTACGGTCCAGGCGGCACCACCGGCGGTGCACAGGTCGAAGGTCTTCAGCGAGGTCACAGGCGCTGTCATGGTTTGGCTCCAGGGGTGATGAACCGGTTTAGCGAAACTGCACCGCTCCCCACCAGGCGAGGGGGAGCGGCGGACGTCAGTCGTCCAGTACGTACCGCCGCCAGAGCGTGGCGAGGGCACGGTGCCCGGCGGCGGACGGATGTACTCCGTCGCCGGCCAGGGTGGCCGCTCCGACGGAAGCGGCCTGCTTGGTCAGCTCGGCATCGGCCGGAACCAGGATCGCGGCGTACTCGACCGCCAGCTTCCGGACCACCTCGAGCTTCGGGTCGAGATCTTCGCGCCAGGTGTCCTGCCCGTCCTTCACCGGCAGCAGGAACGGCTCGATCAGCACCACCGGACAGGAAAGAGCATCGAGCAACGACCGGTACGACGCCTCGAACGACTCCGGTGTGGTCGGATCGTCCTCGTCGTACCGCCGCCAGGTGTCGTTGATCCCGATCATGATCGTGACCAGCGACGGGTCATGGGAGAGTACGTCGGTGTCCCACCGGGCGGCCAGATCGACCGCCCGGTTGCCACTGATACCCGCGTTGACGATCTTCGGTCCTTGGGCACCGAGCTCGCCGGACAGGATGCGTACATAACCGTCGCCGAGCCCGTCCGGATCGGTGCGGCGGCCGCAGTCGGTGACCGAATCCCCGGCGAACACAACGGTTCGCCGGGGATCGAGAACGATGCCGGTCACAGGGTCGCTTCGGTGACGTCCCAGTCGTCCGGCAGCGTCGGCGCCACCTCGACCGTGCTCTTTACGTCCACGAACGCGCCGGTGTCGATCGAATCGGTGATGGAGGCCATCACGTCGACGATGTGGAAGGCCAGCGCCCCGGTGGCCCGGTGCGGACGGTCGGCACGGATCGCCCGCGCCATTTCGAGTACGCCGGTGCCGCGCTGAGCGACCGCCTTGGTTTCGGCGACGGTCTCCCAGTCCTCGGCGTCCCGGCGGCGGATCTTGATCGCCCCGTCGAACGCGTTCGGGTCTGGCACCGCGAGGGTCGCCTCCGAACCGGTGATCTCGACGAACCCGGCCCGCGGCAGCGGCGAGTCGAAGCTGAAGATGCTCTGCGACGTCTGCCCCGACTCGAACCGCGCGATCGCGCTGACATGCGTCGGCACGGTCACGTCGAAGTCGGTCCCGGCCAGCGGACCCGACCCGATGGTGCGCTTGTCCCGCGACTTCGAGCCGAGCCCCGCGACCGCGGCGACCGGACCGAACAGCTGGACCAGCGTGGTCAGGTAGTACGGGCCGATGTCCCAGAGCGGACCCGCGCCTTCCTGGAACAGGAACGCCGGGTTCGGGTGCCAGGACTCCGGGCCGGGGGACTGCATCAGGGTGAGCGCGGTCAGCGGCGTACCGATGTCGCCGCGCTCGATGATCCGCCGCGATTCCTGCAGGCCCGGGCCGAGCACGGTGTCGGGCGCGCAGCCCAGCCGCAGCCCGGCGTCACTGGCCGCGGCCAGCAGTTTCAGGCCGCTGTCCTGGTCCAGCGAGAACGGCTTCTCGCTCCAGACATGCTTGCCGGCGGCAAGGGCCGCGAGCGCCACCTCGACATGCGCGACCGGGATGGTCAGGTTGACCACGATCTCGACGTCCGGGTGGTTCAGCACGACCTCGGGAGCCCCGTGGCTCTCGATCCCGTACTCGGCGGCCTTGGCCTCGGCCGCCTCCGGCCGGAGGTCGCCGATCGCGACCACCTTCAGGTCCGGAAAGCTCTGCATGCTCTTGATATAGGCGTCGGAGATCACTCCGGCGCCGATCACACCTACGCCAACAGCCGTCATGCAGGTGCACCCTCTCCGGTCAGGAACTTGTAGCTGCCGGCGACCGCGTCGAGGATCTCGCCGCTGAAGTCGTCCAGCTCGACCACCCGGAGTGCGTTCGGGGCGGCGGCCAGGATGTCCCGGACCGCGATGCTGCCGTCGCCGACCGCCACCTGGGCCTTGTTGTTCAGCGTCCCGTCGCCGTCCTTGACGTGGATCGCGGTCACCCGCTCGCCGAACTTCTTCAGCAGCGCCGGCACGTCCGCGCCGCCGACGGCCGCCCAGTACGTGTCGACCTCGAGGATGACCTGGTCGGACAGGTTGTCGACCAGGATCTCCAGCGCGTGCACGCCGTCGATTGTCGACTCGAGCTCGAAGTGGTGGTTGTGGTAGCCGACCGTGAGGCCGTGGTCGGCGGCCTCGACGGCGGCCTGGTTCAGCCCGTCGGCGATCACCTTGATCTCGTCGGCCGACTGCCAGCGCGCCGGGTCGGTGTGCGGGTCGATCACGGTGCCGATGCCGAGCCGCTTGGCGGCCGCGTAGATCGGGGCGCTGTCCTCGCGGAGCAGGCCCGCGTGGGTGGTAGGCGCCGACAGTCCGTGCTTGGGCAGCGCGTCGGCGAGGCGGTCCGCGAACGCGGTCACGCCGAAGGGCTCGACCTTCGTGTAGCCGAGCTCGGCGATCCGGGCCAGCGTGCCGTCGAAGTCCTCCTCGAGCTTGCCCCGGACCGTGTACAACTGGAGGGACAGGTGGTCCACTGCGACCATGGTTTCTCCTTGTCGGCGGTGCCTCGCCCGCTGCCCTGGGGGTCCGCACCGACTGATGAGCCGAACCGGTTAAGTAACGATGGCAACCGTATCCCAACCGGCCCCGCGGACACCACCCTCGGCCCAACGACTGGGCGGTCACTTCGCGTACGGCCGGCCACCTTCACAGAAGCTGAAGTTTGATCAAATAGTCACGGTCTGTACATAACTGATGACAGGGAGTGTGGTACGGGCGCACACTGGAGGATTGCGGAACCGTCCGTCAGCGGTTCGCTCGCCCGTGAGGAGTTGCCGACGTGCCCGACGATGTGCACCGAGTGACGATCAAGGAGATTGCCCGCCGTTGCGGAGTCTCCCCCGGCGCGGTCTCGTACGCGCTGAACAACCGGCCCGGAGTGTCCGAAGCGACCCGGGCCCGGGTACTGCAGGTCGCCGCCGAGCTGGAGTGGGTGCCCAACCGGGCCGCCCGCCAGCTGTCCGCGGCCCGCAGTGAGACGCTCGGCCTGGTGCTCGCCAGGTCGGCGCAGACCCTCGTCGAGGAGCCGTACTTCATGGGCTTCGTCGGCGGCGTCGAGTCCGTGCTGTCAGAGTGTTCGTACGCGCTGGCCCTGCAGGTTGTCGCGGACCTCGACGAAGAACTGCTGACGTACCGGAAGTGGGCGGCCGAGCGGCGGGTGGACGGGGTGATCGTCGTCGACCTGCGCGTCGGCGATCCGCGGATCGCCGTGCTGCGCAAGCTGGGCATGCCGGCCGTACTGGTCGGTGATCCGACTTTGGCCGACGGGATGCCGTGTGTGTGGACGGACGCCACCGCCGCGATGAACGCAGCGCTCGAACATGTCGCCTCACTGGGGCATCGGACGGTCGCGCGAGTGGCCGGGCGGCCGGACTTCGGCGATGTGTGGATTCGCGACCGTGCGTTCGACCTTGCCACTCATCGGCTGCAGTTGGCCGCGCGCATTCACCACACCGACTACTCAGCGCACGAAGGCGCGGCCGCTACTCGCGCGGCGCTCGCCGAGCACCCGCGCCCGACCGCGATCGTCTACGACAACGACCTGATGGCAGTCGCCGGCCTCGCGGTCATCCAGGGCCAGAACCTGCGCGTACCCGAGGATGTCACCGTTGTCGCCTGGGACGACTCACCCCTCTGCAGCATCACCCGCCCCACCCTGACGGCCCTCAGCCACAACACCGTCGGCTACGGCGCCGAAGTCACCCGCCACCTCCTGAACGCCCTAACCGGCGCCCCACCCCAACCCCACCTCTACTCCACCCCCCTCCTCATCATCCGCGAAAGCTCCGCCACCCCACCCGGCTGACCCGCCTCCCACCCGGCTGACCTGCTTCTCCACTCGTGTTGTGGGTTCTCCGCCGGTGTGCGGGTGGAGAACCCACCACAGCGGTGGAGAACCTCCCGGATCAAAGGGCAGTCACGGTGACGGGTACGCCGTTGACCGCGGCGGTGCCGGCGGTGGGGTCTACCAGGTCGGGGTCGGTGAGGTCGTTGGCGCTGGGGCCCGGCACTTGGCTGGCGACGGTCAGGCGGGTGCCGGGGTGCTGGTGGCCGAAGCCGTGCGGCAGGCTGACCACGCCGGGCATGATGTCGTTGCTGGCGGCAACTTCCACCGCGATCGAGCCGGCCGCGGAGGTGACGGTGACGAGCTGGCCGTCGCGGAGTTCGCGGTCGGCCAGGTCGTGCGGATGCATCAGCAGGTGATGCCGCGGCTTGCCCTTCACCAGCCGGGCCGAGTTGTGCATCCAGGAGTTGTTGTTCCGCAGATGCCGTCGCCCGATCAGCAGCAACTCACCGTCGCCGCAGGTCAGCGCATCGAGCAGCGGCAGGTCATCCAGGATCATCCGCTGCGCCAGCTCGATCCGCTTCGACCGATGGAACAGCGCTTCCGGTAGCGCAGGCTGCAGTGGTCCAAGATCGATCCCGCCGGGCGTACGCCGCACCTTCCGGAGCGACAGTGGGTACGGCCCGATCCGCAACCCGGCGTCGACGATCCGCCGTGGTGGTACGCGCAGTCTCGCCATCATCGCGACCTTCCGCCGGCTCCAGGGCGTACGACGTACCAGCGCTAGGCCCAAGTCGCGGAAGATCTCCCAGTCGTGCCGTGCTTCCGCGGGTTTGGGCAGCACGGGATCGTTCCAGCGCGCGGTGTTCCGGACCGCGAGCTGATGGAACACCAGGTCGTAGTGCTCTCGTTCGAGCGGCGGCGCCGGCGGCAGGATCACGTCGGCGTGCTGGGTCGTCTCGTTGAGGTACGGGTCGATCGCGACCATGAACTCCAAGGAATCAAGGGCGTCGCCCAGCTGGCGACCGTTCGGTGTCGACAACACCGGGTTGCCGGCTACCGTCAGCATCGCCCGGATCTGTCCATCGCCTGGCGTGAGGATCTCCTCGGCCATCGTCGACACCGTCAACTCACCACCGAACTCGGGCAGCCCACGGACCCGGCTCTTCCACACCCCGATGTGCCCGCGGCCCAACCCCAGCAACGTGTTCACGGCCGGTCGCGGGAACATCGTGCCGCCGGGCCGATCGAGATTGCCGGTGATGATATTCAGGACCTGGATCGCCCACTGGCAGATCGCCCCGAACTGCTGCGTCGACACCCCCACCCGCCCGTAACACGCGGCCCGGTCGGCGGCACCGTACTCACCCGCGACCCGGCGAATCACCTCCGCCGGAATGCCGGTGACCTCCGCGGCTCGCTCCGGCGTCCATGACTCCACCGCTTCCTCGACCGCGGCAAGACCATCGACGTACGCGGCCGGCCGCGCGTTGCCGTCCTCGATCACCTGATGGATCAACGCGAGCAAGAACGCCGCGTCCGTACCGGGCCGGACGAAATGGTGTTCGTCCGCGATCGCCGCCGTCTCGGTCCGCCGCGGGTCGATGACGACCACCTTGCCGCCGCGCTTGCGCAGTTCCTTCAATCGCCGGCCGAACCCGGGTGCCGTCATCATGCTTCCGTTCGAGGCGAGCGGATTCGCGCCGAGCATCAGCAGGTACGAAGTGCGGTCGATGTCCGGTACGGGGACCATCAGCTGATGCCCGTACAGCAAGTACGAAGCGAGCATGTGCGGCAGCTGATCGATCGAGGTCGCGCTGAACCGGTTCCTGGTGCGCAGTTGCCGGACCATCGTCGGCAGATGCGTGAGTGCGCCGAGGCTGTGCACGTTCGGGTTGCCGAGGTACACGCCGACCGCGTTACGTCCGTGCGCACGCTGGATCGCGCTGAACTTGGCGGCGATCACCTCGTACGCCGCGTCCCATCCGATCGGCTGCCAACCATCGGTCGTCCTCCGGAGCGGCGTGGTCAGCCGGTCCGGGTCGTCCTGGAGATCGCGCAGCGCGACCGCCTTCGGGCAGATGTGGCCGCGGGAGAGTGGGTCCGACTCGTCGCCGCGGATGTCGGTGACCCGCCCGTTCTCGACGGTGACGAGCACACCGCAGATCGCTTCGCACAGATTGCAGGAGGTGCGCCGTACGGTCATCCACTCAAACTACCCTTGGGTAGCCACCGCCGCCATCAGATGAAGCGCCATCAGTCGAGCCGGCTTCAGTCGAAGCGCGCCTCGTCCAGCCGGCCGAGGATCGCGTCGACGGTCTCACCGACCGACAGGTCGGAGTTGTCCAGCCACAGCCCACGACGCGGACTGAACGCGTGCAGCTCGTAGTCGAGCTCGTCGACCAGATGGCGCGCCCCGCCGATCCGGTTGGAGATCACGTCGGGCCGCGGCGTCAGGACGACCAGGTACCGCGGGCGGGTCCGGATGCCGTCCAGGAACTCGCGCAGCAACTCACCGATCACCACGTCCTGCAGGACCACGGTGAAACCGGCCTTCGCGTACGAGTCGGCGGCCTGGCAAGCGAGCCGGTAGCGCAGCTGCAATTGGCGTTGCGCTTCGAGGACGTCCTCGGACATCGAGGCTTGCCCGCTGACGATCATCCGGCGGAAAACATCGCCGCGCAGATGCACCCCGTACTGGAAGCGTTCGGCCAGCATTTGCGACACCGACGACTTCCCCGCCGCCATGATTCCGCTGACGACGATCACCCCCTCGGACTCCATGCGAGTGATCGTGCCATGCGCCGCGCGGTTTTGGTCCGGTCGCGGCGATTCTTGTCCGAAATCCCAGCTTTTGCAGGGCCTTTCAGCTCAGCAGTGACTCGATGTGATGCCGCATCAGCTGCCGGATCCGGGCCGGCGTGGAGTGCGCCGGCTGGATCGCCGCGTGCAGGGCCAGGCCGTCGAGGAAGGCATGCAAACGTTCGATCTCGCGGCGTACGTCGAGTCCGTCCCGCAGCAGCTCGTTCTCGGTCAGGGCATTGATCAGCAACGTGCACAGTTCACGTAACTCGTTGTGCACCCGGTCGACGAGCGCATGCAACGTACCGGCGCCGGATTCGGCCTGGGCCTGGGCCATGAACGCGAGCCAGATGTCGAACTCCGCCCGCCGCTCGTCGTCCAGCGGCAGCACCTCGTCGAGGTAGCGCAGCACGATCGCCGGCACGCTGCCCTTGGCCGAGACCGCGCGGACCCGGGCGGTGACCCGCTGCGAGACCAGGTCCATCGCGAAGCTGAGCAGGCCGTCCTGGTCCGGGAAGTAATAGCGCACCGCGCCGGCCGACCAACCCGCCTCGGCGGCGACGGTACGCACCGAGGCGGCCCGGATGCCGTCCCGGCGGACCACCCGCCAGAGCGCTTCGGCGATCTCCTCGCGGCGGGTCGCATGATCGACGATCTTCGGCATGTGGTCCGTTTTAGCACAGCCGTGTTAGTCTTTTTACAACACAGTCGTACTGAAACAGGCCGGGTTGAAACAACTCGGCCGGAAATCTTGGGGAGGGTGAACGTCGTGCTGGTCGCTGTGATCGCCGGGTGTGAGATCGGGTTCTGGGTGCTGCTCGCCGCCGGCATGGTCACGCGGTACCTGCTGCGGTGGCGGCGGACCGGCCTGGTCCTGCTCGCCGCGGTGCCGCTGGTCGACGTGATCCTGCTCGGCGCCAGTGTGATCGACATCCACCGCGGCGCCGAGCCTGGGTTCAAGCATTCGCTGGCCGCGATCTTCGTCGGCGTCAGCGTCGGGTTCGGTCACCGTACGCTCAAGTGGGTGGACGGCTGGGCGGCGCACTATCTGGCCGGGGCGCCGCGTCCGCCGAAGCTGCCGAAGAAGGGGCCGGTGCGGGCCAGGCACGAGCGGTCCGGGTGGTTCCTGCACCTGCTCGCGTACGTGATCGGTGTCTCGATCATGATCGGGCTCGGGCTGCTGTCCGGGCGTGGCTGGAACGCGGTGCTCGGGCCGGCGGGGACCTGGACGCTGGTGCTGGTGATCGACGCGATCGTTTCGTTCAGCTACTCGTTCGGCCGCGCCGAGCCGGACAACGAGCCGGATGGCGAGGTCCAGGCGGCGCAGCAGAAGCAGTCGGTCTGATCTCCCGGATTCGCGCCGTCACTCGGCGTACATTTCCGGCATGACGACGGTTGGACGGATCTGGGCCGCGATCACCGGCCTGCTGGTCGTGATCGGGATAGTCATCCAGCTCGCGGTGACCGCGAACGGGCACGAGGGATTCTTCCCGGACAACCCGGAGCGCGTGTTCAACGTGTTCGCGTACTTCACCATTCAGTCGAACCTGCTGCTCGGCGGGACCGTGCTGATGCTGGCGGCGCAACCGGATCGTGCGCAGACCAGGCTGTTCCGGACCTTGCGGCTGAACGGTGTGCTCTGCATCGCGGTGACCGGAATCGTGTACCACGTGGCGCTCGCGCCGCTGGCCGACTTCAAGGGCTGGGCCGCGGTCGCGAACTTCCTGCTGCACACCGCGACGCCGGTGGCCGGAGTGCTTGGCTGGCTGGCGTTCGGGCCGCGCGGGATGACCGACTGGCGGATCGTCGGCTGGTCGAT
Organism: Kribbella hippodromi; assembly: GCF_039531045.1. Classification (NCBI taxonomy): domain Bacteria; kingdom Bacillati; phylum Actinomycetota; class Actinomycetes; order Propionibacteriales; family Kribbellaceae; genus Kribbella; species Kribbella hippodromi. Next base: position 419,572 of record NZ_BAAAPH010000001.1, read on the forward strand.
CGTGTACCCGCTGCTGTGGCTGGCGTTCACGTTGATCCGCGGCGAGTTCGTCGGCTTCTACCCGTACCCGTTCGTCGATGTCAGCGAGCACGGGTACGGACGGGTGCTACTGAACTGTCTGCTGGTGGCGGTACTCTTCCTGGCTCTGGCGGCCGGTGCGACCACCGTGGATCGCCGGCTGGACCGGAAGAAGAGCTCCGTCGAAAGGTAGACCCGTGCTGGTGACCTCGCGCTCGTACGCCGAGTACGAAGCGATGTTCGACCTGAAAGAACTGCCCGACTCGATCCTCGACTGCTGCGCCGGCGGAAGCGGCTTCACGGCCGAAGCCGCGGCCCGGGGCGTCGACGCGATCGCGGTCGACCCGGCGTACGAACTGGAGACGCCGGAGCTGGTGGACACCGTCCGGCGCAGCCTGCCGGCCGGATCGGGCATTGTCGACGAGCACAAGGCGAGCTTCGTCTGGCACTGGTACGGGACGCCGGAGCAGCGGGACCAGCACCGGATCGAGGCCGCCGACCGGTTCCTGCAGGACGTGATGGCGGCGCCGGAGCGGTACGTCGCAGCGGGCCTGCCGGAGCTGCCGTTCGGCGACCGCCGATTCGAGCTCGTGCTGTGCTCACATCTGTTGTTCACCTGGGCCGACAAGTTCGACCGGGCGTGGCACGAGGCCGCGCTGCGGGAGCTGATCCGGGTGAGCAACGCCGAGGTGCGGATCTTCCCGCTGGTGGTGCAGGGCGCCGGCGATCAGATTCCGTGGCTGCCCGAGGTGCTGGAGGCGCTCGACGGCGTGACCACCGAGGTCCGCAAGGTGCCGTACGAGTTCCAGGCGGGTGCCAACGAGATGCTGGTGATCACCCGCGGCTGATCGATCGGTCCCGCTGGGCCGGGCGAGGACGGTCATCCGGCCATCGCCCGGCCCGCGGTCCAGTGATCAGCGGAGGTGCTTACCGCAGACCGGCCACGGGGAAGCGCCGCGCTGCGCGTACAGCTTCTTCGCCCGCATCAGCTGCTCGCCGGCCGAGGCCTGCGCCGGGTTGCCGGAGCCGCCGACACTGCGCCAGGTCTGCAGGTCGAACTGGAACAGGCCGTAGTAGCCGGCGCCGTTCACGGCCCGCGGGTTGCCGCTGGACTCGCAGTTCGCGACCTTGGCCCAGGCGCCGCTCAGGCTGGCCTTGCCGCCGCTGTTGCTCGCCTTCGGGCGGTCCTGGGACCGGCTCGACCTGGACTCGCGGCTGGACTTCTTCGAGTCCGACGAGTCGGACTTCTTGGTGTACGACTTGCGCACATCCGACTTCTGCTCGGTGACCTGCGGCGCCGGGGCGGCGGAGCTCTTCGCGCCGTCCAGGGTCAGGCTCTGCCCGATCAGGATCAGGTTCGGGTCCTTCAGGTGGTTCACCTTCGCCAGGTCCTGCCAGCTGGTGCCGTTGGCCTGGGCGATCTCGGAGAGGGTGTCACCGGGCTTGACCGTGTAGTCGGCCGCGAAGGCCGAGGCGGTGCCGATGGCGGTGATGCCGGCTCCCAGACCGGCGATGGAGAGGGTTCGGGCCACCCGGCGAGTGCTTCGCCGGGCGCGCGCATGTCGAGCCTTGGGCATGGAAAAAATACTCCTTGGGCTTGGACGTGGCAGGCACACCACGTCCCCCGTAACAGGGGAGGGGCACTCGGACTTGTCACCGTGTGAGGTCACGGGACTGCGTCCGAATGGTCACGCCCCGGTAACGGCGCGACCTGAGCCATCCTGTGCGAGGTTCGCCGGAAACGCAAGTCCAGATCGGAATCTGCCCCGAACTTTTTCCGGAGTTTGATGTCCGGAAAGCCCTGCGACAGAACGGTTTCCGGGTCTTTTCGATGCCTGAAACCGATCAGTTTATGCAGCTTCTGAAACAGCGTTCCGGGGCCGGTTTCACGCCTCAGATCACGGATCATCGGCCGGGTTCCGTCCAGCTCTGCGAAGCGCACCTGGGCAGCCCACTTGAGCAGGGTCGACTCAACCCCCTCGACGGTGCCGGCGGCAAGCATCGTGACGCTGCCCACATCGGCCGGCGGGACGGCGCCGGGCCTTGCCCGCCGGGCCGGATCGGCAGGTCGGCCGTGTCATTCGGTGGGTTCACTCGTTGATCGAAACACGGGCACCGTCGTCCGGTCAGTGGGTTTCCGCGGCGCGGTGGATGCGGCGACGGTATGTATTGGGGGCAGGGTGATCCGGGTAGCACTCGGGCATCGGGGAGTGCTGGTGCGTGGGGCGCTGGCCACGGTGCTGGCGCGGGAGAACGACCTCGACGTGGTGGCCGAGCTGGACTGCTCGGACGACGTGCTGGCGGTGGCGGGGCGGCGTCCGGATGTGGTCGTGCTCGATCCGCAGCTGCCGGGCCGGATCCGGATCGAAGAACTCTGCCGCAAGCTGTCCGGCCGGGGCGTACTGGTGCTGATCGACCATGAGGCGATCGCGGCGACCAGCCTGGCCCTGGTGAAACAGGCGCCGCGAATCGGGCTGATGGCAACGGATGCGACCACTGACCAACTGGTGCAGGCAGTGCGCGATGTCGCGAAGGGCCTGCCGGTGGTGGACGTACGCCTCGCGGTGGCGGCGCTGAAGGCCGGTGACAACCCACTCACGGATCGCGAGTGCGAGGTGTTGCGTCAGGTCACCACCGGTGCCACCGCCCAGGAAGTTGCCCGGACGCTCAGTCTCAGCGCGGGGACGGTCCGCAACTATCTGTCCCGGATTCTCGCGAAGACCGGTTCGCGGAGCCGGATCGAGGCGATCCGGAAGGCTCAGGACGCGGGCTGGATCTGAACCGTACTGTTACTGCTTGGCGTCCAGTTGCCGTGGAGGTCGCGGTAGAGCGGTGACGTCCGCAGCAGGCCGGCATGCGTACCGAGCGCGGCCTTGTTGCCGTCCAGGACGAGGATCCGGCGCGCGCGCAGTGCCGAGCTGATCCGGTGCGCGATCACGACCAAGGTCCCGTCGCGCTGGGCGAACGCCTCCTCGGCCTGCCGTTCCGCCTCCGGGTCGAGGAAGCAGGTCGCCTCGTCCAGTACGACCAGCGGCGCGGGCGACACGTACGCCCGAACCAACGCGATCAGCTGCTTCTCCCCGGCGGACAGGTCGCCCGGCCGTACGTCGGCGTCCAAGCCGCCGATGCGGTCGATCAAGCGGGTCGCGCCGATCGCGTCCACCGCCTTGTCGAGTTGCCCATCCGTTGCTTCTGGCAACAAGTAGCTCAGGTTGGCGCGGACGGTGCCGGTGAAGACGTACGCCTCCTGGGGGATCAGCACCCGGGTCGCGGCCAGCCGCTGCGTGGTCACCTCGGTCGGTGCCGCGCCGCCGAGCAGCAGCTGCCCGCCGGTCGGGGTGAGCATGCCGCAGATCAGGCCGGCCAATGTCGACTTGCCGATTCCGCTCGGGCCGACGACGGCGAGATGCTCGCCTTCGGGGATTGTCAGTTCGAGTTTGTCCAGCACCGGCTCGGCGTTCGGTCCGTAGGCGAAGGTCAGTTCGTGGACGCCGACCTGGTACCCGGTGAGCTTGTCGATCGGCCGCGGTTGGGCAGCGGCCGGTGAAGTGTCGAGAATCCGGCCGAGCGTGATCACGTACCGCAGGCCGCTGTCGCCCAGGGCGTTCATCACTGTGTTCAAAGCCGGTTGCAGACCGATCAGCACGTACGTGAGGCCGCCGAGCAATGTACCGGTGCTGACGCCACGCCCGACCAGCCACGGACCGGTCGCGAGCAGGATCAGCAACGGCAGCCAGCCGCCGACCGCGAAGCACAACGTCCGGAGCGCGGCGACCTTCGCCAGCGCGCGCTCGGCCGCCGCGTGCGCCTCGATCGGCCGCCCGGCCAGCCATTCGGCGTACTCCTCGCTGCCGGCCGCCGTGATGTCGCGAACCCCGCCGAACACCATCCCGGCCGACGCCGCGAGCTCCTCGTCCGCGGCCAGCGACGCACGCACCCGATCGGCCGCCATCCCCAGCACCGCAAGGGACAGCGCGAACCCGATCAGGAACGGCGGTACGACGAACGCCGCCACGAGCGGAGCCAGCGACAACAACCCGGTCAGCACGCCGAAGAGCGTGACCGCGAAACTCCGCAGGACGAGGACCAGGCCCGCGAACGTGTCCCGGACGATCTCGACCTGACGGTTCAGCCGCGCGACCGAGCCGTCGTCACCGGACCGGAGCGCTCCGCCGACCACGCGTCGGACCAGGTCGTCGCGCAGCGGCTCGACCAGATCGCCGAGTCGCGCGTACACCTGCCGGGCGCCCGCGGAGCCCAAGCCGGCCGTCGCGACCAGCCCGCCGAGCCACGCGATGCCCTGCCAGGTCCTCCCACCGAGAAAGCTGTCAGTCGCCCGCGCCACCGCGATCCCGTAGACCGCGGTAGGCAGGATCTCCGGCACCGACCACGCCACCAGCTTGAGCGTGGCCCGCCTCTTCAGCGCCTGCGTGCCGTACGACAGCTCGCGTCTCATCCGAACACGTCCCGGTACGACGGGTTGTGCCAGAGGTCGGCGTGCGGGGCGATCGCGCGGACTCGGCCCTGGTCGAGCCAGATGACCAGGTCGGCGTGGGCGGCGGTCGCGGGGCGGTGGGTGACGATCAGGCGGGTGCGGTGCTGCCGGTCCTCGGTCAGCGTGCGGCTGATCTGACGTTCGGTCGCGGTGTCGAGACTGGAGGTGGCATCGTCCAGGACGAGCAAGCGACTGGCCGGCCAGGCCCGGGCCAGGCCGAGGCGCTGCCGTTCGCCGCCGGACATCGGTGCCTTGCGCAACGAAGTGAAGTAGCCCTCGGGCAGCCGGCTGACGAAGTCGTGCGCGTGCGTGGCGCGGGCGGCGGCGAGCGTACGGACCGGACTGACCGCGTGCGGATCGATGGCCTCGCCAATGGTTCGGCCGACCAGCTGCGGACGCTCGAAAGCGCACCCGACCGCCTTCCGCAGCACGCGCCGGCTGACTGCCTGGAGCGGTACGCCGTCCAGCGACACCTGTCCGGTCGACGGATCCCGCAACCGTGCGGCCACTGCGGCGAGTACTGACTTGCCGGCGCCACTCGGGCCGACAACGGCGACGGTCAGGCCGCCGGGAAGGTCGAGATTCACGTTGTCCAGCAGGACATTCCCGTCGGCGATCACGCTGACCCGGTCGAACGTCAGCTGTCCCGGCCCGGCCGGCAACGGCAGCGTGCCGTGCGGGACGTGCTCGATCGCGATCACCTCGGCGGATCGCCGTACGCCTGCCTTGGCGCGGGCGAGCTCGCCGAGCACACCGGTCAGGTTGCCGAGCCCCGCGCCAAGGACGGCGTACTGCGAGGCGGCGAACAACTCACCCGCGGTGATCCGGCCGGATACGAGCTGCAGCCCGCCGACGGCCAGAACGGCGACGAGTACGAGAGGACCGACTACCGCGGCCTGCGCGCCGGAGCGGGCCAGGATGCGCCAGGTGACGACGCCATTCCGGTGCAGCTCGGGCAGCAGGCCGAGGATGCGGCTCTCCTCGCGCTCAGCCGTGCCCGCGGCCGTGATGGTGCGGAGGCCGGTGAGTGACTCGGACAGCAGCGCGGCGATCCGGCCCTGCGTCTCCTGGTAGGCCAGGCTCACGTCGGCGGTCCGCTTGGCGAACGTCCACAGCACCAGGACGACGAGCAGCACGCCGCCGAAGAACGCGGCCGCGAGCCATGGGTCGATGAACGCGAGCAGGACCAGACTCCCGACCGGCGGAGCGATCGCGGCAATCGCTGTTACCGCGGCCGGTCCGGCCTGCGCGGCATCTGAGGCGTTGGCGGACACTCGCGTGACCAGGTCGCCGGTCTCCAACTCACGGGCGCCGTCCGGACCACCGCGTACGACGTGCTTGACCAGTCGGCGCCGTAGCCAGGCGGTCGTCTCCGCGACACAGGCGGCCCCGGCGAAGGCGTCCACGATGCTGGCCGCCACTCCCAGCGCGATCAGCGAGGCCGCGACGACCAGCCACCGCGTGTACCCGGAACCGGCCACGATCGAATCCACCGACCGCCCGAGGACCGTCGGCAAGGCGAGCGTCACCCCGCTGCCGATCAGCGCGTTGAGCCCGATCAACGGCAGCCAGCCGCGCCCGTGCTTGGCGACCTCGCCGAAGGTGATCATGTGCTCAAGCCGGTCTGGTCGGCGATGAAGGCCAGCATGTCGGCGGCCAAGTTGATGCCGCCGGTGGTGTGCCCCGCATCCGCCTCATGCCGCAGCAGCACCGGGCGGTGCGACGCGGTTGCGTACTGGAGCGCTGCGCAGAACTTCCTTGCATGCAAGGGGTCCACGCGAGTGTCGTTGCCGAAGCTGGTGAGCAGTACGGCCGGGTACTGCACGCCCGCTGTCACCTGGTGGTACGGCGAGTACGACAGCAGTGCGTTGAAGTCACCCGGGTCCTGCACCGAGCCGTACTCGGCGGTCCAGCGTGCGCCGAGGCCGGACTGTTCGTAGCGAACCATGTCGGTGAGTGGCGCGGAGCAGACGGCTGCTGCGAACAGGTCGGGTCGCTGGGTGAGTGCAGCGGCTACTAGTAGGCCGCCGTTCGACTCACCACACAGAGCTAGCTGATCAGTGCTTGTCCAACCAGCAGCTACTAGATGCTCGGCAGCTTCGATGAAGTCGTCGAAGACCTTCTGCTTGTTGTGGCGCGTGCCGGCCAGGTGCGAGGCGGTACCGCGTTCGCCACCACCACGCACTGCCGCGGTGACGAAAGTGCCACCGGCTTCGACCCAGGCCAGCGCGAATGCCGAGTACGTCGGGGTGAGCGACTGCCCGAAGCCGCCGTACCCGTACAGGATGGTGGGGCGCGGACCGGGCTTGCCGATGATCTGCAGCTCCACACCGGAGCTGGTGGTCAGCTTGTGCGTCTCCACCTGGGCGCGGGCCTCGGACTGGTAGGTCGTCCGGCCAGTACGGGCGTCATAGCGGCAGACCGTTGGCGGCGTGACGCTGTCGGTGTACGTGAACCAGGCCTCGTCGCCGTCCGCGCTCAGTGACCCGACTGACCCGAGACCGGGCAGTTCAAGTACGCCGGTCAGCTGTCCGGTCTCACGGTCGTGCACGGTGATTTCGCTCAGAGTACCTACCAGAACGACGTCGTCCAGAACGGCCAGACCGGTCAACGGTCCGCTCGGCTGGATGTAGTCATGCCACACAGTCGGCTCAGCCGGGTCACCGACGCAGATCCGCCCGGTAGGGGAGTCCTGCGTGGTCACGACGTACAGGCGGCCGTCCGGACCGACCGACATAATCGTGGTGGCTTCCTGCGGTACGTACGCAGGTGGAGCATCCGTAGTCAGGTCAGCGAGCCACAGGTCATTCCCCGTACCGCGTACTGCGGTGATCGTCAGCCAGCGGCCGTCGGCACTGATCTCCAAGCCGTACGTCGCCTCGCTGTCGAGCACGATGCTGTCCTCGCGGACACCGAGCTGGTGGTGGCGTACCTGGCGGTAGCGGACGTAGTAGAAGGACGTCCCGTCCGGAAGCCAGGCGATCGGGGAGTAGCGGCAGCCGTCGATTGGACCGTCGATGGTCAGACCGGTGGCTACATCGAGTACAGAGAGCATCGAGCGCTCGTCACCGCCGCGGGACAGCTGCACCGCGAGCTTGCTGCCGTCCGGGGTGGGCTGCCAGGCGTCCAGCGTGGTCAAACCGGTGGGGTCGAGTTGCTTCGGGTCGAGGAGGGGCGTCTCGTCGACGTACAGCACGGCGTGGTCCTGGTCGGCTGCTCGGCGCAGCGTGAAGCTGCGGCCGCCGCGCCGGACTGGTGCGGAGACACTGCCGACGGCCGACAGGCGGCGGACAGCGTTCTTCCAGCCGAACCGGTTGGTCAGCGTCCCGGCGTACGTGAGCCAGTGGTCGTCCTGGTCCTGCAACCACCGCAGGGTGCCCGCGGCCGTGGGGTCCTCGAGCCGGCGGTACGGGTCCGCGACGGTACGGCCGTGCATCTGCTCCACGAGCGACAGGCGCTCGGCGCATGGATGCGACTGCACGGAATCGATCACCTCACTGCTCCTTCCGTCCACCAGGTCAACGAGCCCGGGGCCGCCGGGCTACAAGAGGGCCGCCCTCAGGAGTTGGGAGACAGGTCGGCCCTGGGTGGGTATGCCGCCCACCCAGGGCCTCACTACCTGGCATAACAGGTGCCGTTGTCAGTGGCAGAGCAGCAGGCTCAGGTTGCTCGGGGTCTGCGAAGCGCAGCCCAGCACGGTCAGCGTGGAGCCGCCGTGGTGGTGGCCGTGGTGGCCGTAACCCGGGGTCTCGAGGCCCTGAAGGTCGAGAAGTGCCATGTTTTACACCTCCTTCGGTGCACGTCGGGATGGATACTCGGACCACTGGGGAGGTCCGAGGAACGGGAGGGTCACCGGCGCGTCGTGCAGCGCCGTACCCAGGGCCAGCAGGACGCCGGCCGATCCGGTCGACAGGTCCATCGACAACCGCAGCAGCTGGTTGCCGGGGTACGCGAGGCCGCCTTCGAAGGGCATCGCATGCCAGCCGAGGCCGTGGACCAGGTCGTCGACCGTGGCCTGGTCCTCGCCGAGAGCGGCGGCGGTGAGGAGCAGACCGGCGCGGCCCATGAACAGACCAGGCTGGACGTAGAAGGAGCAGTGCGTGACCCGCTGCAGCTCGCGCAGCGTCACGGCGAGCTCGTCGGACGGCCGGTGGCGCAGGTAGCGCGCCAGTACGAGTGCGACCCCGGCGGAGCCTTCTTCGAGGTACGGCAGGGTGCGCCAGCCTTGATTGACCTGGCGCATGCCGTCCTCGGTCAGTACGGTCCGCTTCAGGTCCTGCCGGATGGCGATCTCCGCGAGGTCGAGGAGGCCGGTGTCACCGAGCAGCTCGTACGCGTTCAGGAAGAGCAGTGCGGGGCCCGACGATCCGTACATCAGACCGGCGCGTGCGTACTGACCGCCGCTGATCTCCGGTACGTCGGTGCCGAGCCGGTCAGCTACCAGGTCGAGCACGCGGACTGCCTTCGCGCGCAGCGCCGGCTCGGTGTCGAAGTGCAGCAGGCTCAGCCCGATACCGGCCAGGCCGGAGTGCATGCCGAGCTCGCGGAAGCTCCAGTCGTCGGCGAGAGTGCGGTCGACCAGGTCCAGTGCGTCCTGGTGGTGGCCGAGCTCGTCCAGTACGTGCGCGACGCCGTGCAGCCCGTCGTACAAGCCGGGGCCGGTCTCCGTACTGATGGCGCGCTTGCGGAGCCAGTCGTCGTACTCCGGGAAGCGTCCGGCGCCGGTCTTCGCCAGGGCGTACAGGACGCCGGCTGCGCCGGTGGCGAGGTCGATGCCGCCGCCGTCGCGGAACTGTGCGATGTCGCCGGGGAAGAGCCGGTCGGTACGCTCCGGTGTCGCGCTGGCGACGATCGACTTGGTCAATGCGGCGCGTACATCGGTCCACTCGGCTTGGCCCGGTAGTGCGAGGTCTGCGAGGTCGTTTTTCGTATTCGATCCGACGATGGTCCGTACGGCCTCGTCGAGCGCGGCGCGCGGTACGGGGAAGGTACTGGCGATCATGTCCGCGAGCTGGAACGCCTTGCCCGGATGGAGATTCAGCAAGATCGTTGCCTGCGGTGCGTACACACCGAGCGCGATGCAGGCCAGTGCGTACCGGTCGACGTCGATGCCCTGCCGGTCCTGCGGCGCCGCGTACCCGGGGTGGGCCAGCGTGGAACGGGCCTGGTCCTCCGCCTTGGTCGCGACCTCGAAGTCGATCAGCGTGAGCTTGCCGTTCACGTCCAGCAGCAGGTTGTCCGGGTGCAGGTCGCAGAAGACCACGCCCCGCTCGTGCAGCTGCCCGACGGCCTCGCCGACCTTCGTCACCATCGCGGTCGCCCACTCGGCGTACGCCGCCTTGTCCGCGTCGGTCGCGTCCGGGTGGGTCAGCGGGTAGCGCCGGACCAGCTCGCGCTGCAGGGACACCGAGTCGATGTGTTCCTGGACCAGGAAGTGGTGATCGCCGAGCTGCAGATAGTCGTGCGTCCGCGGTACGGCGTCGAGGCCGGTGAGCTGCTCGAGGATGTCGCGTTCGTGCGCGATCCGGGCGACGGCGTCCCGGCCGGCCATGTCCAGGCCCGCGTGCGGGCGGCCTTCCTTGAGCACGACGCGCTCGCCGGACTCGTTGTGGTGGCCGAGGTAGACGCCGCCGCCGTTGGAGAACTGGATGACGCCGTCGATCGTGTACGCGAGGTCGTTGGTGGTGACCGCGTTCCGGGCGTCGAGGTGCGGCTGCAGGAAGTCCGGCAGCTGCACCCACGGCGGCGTGACGAACGTCGGGCCGCGATGATCCGGAACCAGGTTGCCGCGGTCGTCCGCGATCGCGAGCACGCGCTCGCCGGTCGGAGAGAGGCAGTAGCGGCTGACGAACGCGCCGTACCGGACGAAGAGCGGACCGTCCGCGTAGCGCAGATCGCTCAGGATATAAGGGCCTTCGACGCCGTGCAGTACCTCGTCGAGCTCCTTGAGGACGAGCTCCAGCTGGGCCTCGTCGGTCGGGTAGATGGTCACCAGCTTGCCGCTCGACCCGCGGGGAGCGGCCTTGGAGTTGACCATCAGCAGAACGGCTTCGTTGCGCAGGAACTTGAACGCGATGCCGCGCGGGACGCAGTACGCCCAGACTGCATCCAGGGTTCGCTCGACGTCCTGCAAGCGCGCCGACACGTGGATCTTCCAGCCCTGCTCGGGCAGCCGGAGTCCGGTCGGCGCGTAGTGCATCCACTGCTCGCCTGGCACGTGCTGCCAGCCGTCCGGCAACTCGCGCTTGGTGATCGCGAAGTCCGGGTGCTCGGCACCACGGTTCGCCGGCGTCTCGTAGAACCGCCGGTCCGCTAGGCAGTAGAACTCGTAACTCTCGTGCATGACTGTCCGACCCCCCTTTCGTGGTGCCCCGCCACATCTTGGGCGCCCGGCCGGGGGTCGGCGTAGTGCACGATGTCATCACTCTGATGTGAAGAATGCACACACTACGAGTGAGTATCTAAACACTCTTCGTTACCTCATCGCGCGCCCTGAGCGTGGAACGGCCCGTAACAAGATGTCAATCCGCGACAACCGCATCACGGGGCGTAACTTCGCCCCGGATGAGTCGTGGTCACACCGGGTAGGTGTGGACCTCGGTCGCCTTCAGGGTCGCGTGCAGGGGCTGGCCGGGGGTCAGGTGCAGCTCGGCGACGGCCGCGGTGGTGATGTCGGCGAGCAGGTCCTTCGGGCCGGCGGGTGAGGCGTCGAGGCGTACGCGGACGGTGTGGGCGTGCTGTTCGATACCGGTGACCACTGCGGGCCAGGTGTTGCGCGGACTGCCGGAAGGCGGTTCTGGGTAGAGGCTGACCGCAGTAGGTGGGAAAGCGACGTGTACTGGGCCGGTGGCGGGCTCAGCGAGGGTGATGCTGCCGCCGTCGGTCAGTGCGACTGTGGTGCTGGTTGCAGTGCCCCGGTAGAGGTTGAGGCCTACAAGCTGGGCTACGTAGTCGGTGCGCGGGCGATGCGCTACTTCGGTCGGTTTGCCTTCCTGTACTACCTGGCCGTTCTCGATGATGATCAGCCGATCTGCCAGCACCATGGCGTCCAGCGGGTCGTGGGTGACCAACAGAGTACGGCCGTCGAACCGGCGCAGGTGCTGGCCAAGCTCGGCCCGTACGTGCAGGGTGGTGCTGGCGTCTAGGGCTGCTAGTGGTTCGTCTAGCAGGAGCAGCTCTGGCTCGGTGGCCAGTGCGCGGGCCAGTGCGACGCGCTGCGCCTGGCCGCCGGACAAAGCACGTGGGCGCGTACGGGCGTACGCCTCCAGGCCGACTGTCTTCAGCCAGCGGGCTGCTGTTGTCCTGGCACTGGCTTTGTCCACTCCGCGGGCGCGCAGGCCGAAGGCCACGTTCTCCAGGCAGCTGAGGTGGTTGAAGAGCAGGTAGTCCTGGAAGACGACACCTATGGGGCGGCGGTCCGGCGTACGGAATGTGCGGGGTGGTTCGTCCCAGACCGTGGAGTCGAGGACGATGCGCCCGCCGTTCAGGGCGAGCAGGCCGGCGATGGAGCGAAGCGCAGTGGTCTTGCCGGCGCCGTTGGGGCCGAGGAGCGCCACGACCTCACCTGGTTCCACGGTCAGGTCGACGGACAGTTCGAAAGGGCCCCGGGTGACTTGGAGGTTGGCGGACAAGGTCATTGCAGTCCGCCCAACCAGCGCTCGCGTAGGGAGGCCAGGACGACTACTGACACCAGTAGGAGCACCAGACTGAGTACAACCGCTACATCGGGGTCTGTTTCCAGTGCGAGGTAGACGGCGAGGGGCATGGTCGTCGTACGCCCCGGGAAGTTGCCGGCGAAGGTGATGGTTGCGCCGAACTCACCTAGTGCGCGGGCCCAGCACAGTACGGTCCCCGCGATGATGCCGGGAGCGATCGACGGCAGTGTCACGCGCCGGAAGGTCATCCATCGACTTGCACCGAGCGTGGCGGCCGCTTCTTCGTAGCGGGGGTCGGCGGCCCGCAGGGCGCCTTCGACTGAGATCACCAGGAACGGCATGGCTACAAAGGCTTCTGCCACGATCACACCGGCGGTGGTGAACGGTAGCGAGATCCCGAACCAGGCATCCAGGTACTGGCCGACCAGACCGCGCCGCCCGAGCACGAGCAGTAGTGCAACGCCTCCCACAACCGGCGGGAGCACTAGTGGGACAGTGACGAACGCTCTAATCACGCTCCGGCCAGGCAACCCGCCTCTCGCGAGCAACCACGCCAGGGGTACGCCCAGGACTAGGCAAACCGCGGTAGCGCTGGTGGCGCAGATCAGTGACAGCTTCAGTGCCTGCCACACGTCCGCACTGAACAGGCGGTCCGGCAGCGTCGACCAAGGTGCTTTGGCCAGCAGGCCGACAAGTGGGACCAGCAGGAACGCCAGACCGATCAGTGCAGGCAGCAGGAGTACGAGGGGCAGCCGCCCAGTTGTACTCCTGCCACGGCGACTCACGGTGCGGAGAAGCCGGCCGCGGTCAGTACTGCCTTGCCCTTGTCGGACAGGACGAAGTCGACGAACGCCTTCGCGCCATCAGGGTTCGGCGCCTTGGACAGCGTGGCGATCGGGTACTCGTTGACGGCCTTGCTCGACTCGGGGAACTCGATGCCGTCGACCTTGCCCTTCGCGGACAGCACGTCCGTCTTGTAGACCAGCGCCGCATCCACCTCGCCGAGGCTGACCTTGGTCAGTGCCGCCTTCACGTCCTGCTCCAGGCTGTCCGGCTGCGGCGTGATCCCGGCCGCCGTGAACACCTTGTCGGCCGCCGCGCCGCACGGCACCTGCGGTGCGCAGAGCGCGATCTTCTTGGCCTTGTCGGCGAAGTCCTTCAGGCCGGTGATCTTGCCCGGGTTGCCCTTGGGTACGGCGATCTCGAGGGTGTTCTTGACGAAGTTCGTCGGGGTGCCCTTGTCCGTCACCTGGTCCATGTTCTTCGGTGCCGCGGAGGCGAAGACATCGGCCGGCGCGCCCTGGTTGAGCTGCTGCGCGAGCGCCGAGCTGCCGCCGAAGTTGAACGTCACCTTGACGCCCGGGTGCGCGGCCTCGAAGTCCTTGCCGAGCTGGGTGAAGGTGCCGGTCAGCGAGGCGGCGGCGAAGACGTTGATCGTCCCGGACACGGCCGGCGTGCCGCTGCTGCTCGTGCTGCCCGATTGTGACGACGAACCGACCGGCGCCTTGTCGGCGGAGTTGTCCCCACAGCCGGCCAGGGCGAGCGTGGCGACCGTGGCCAGAGCGGCGAGGGCAGCGCGGCGGAACATCAGGCCTCCGGGATTTCGACGACGACATGGGTGGACTTGATCGAGGCGACGGCCACCACGCCGGGCTCCAGCCCGAGCTCGTCGGCGGCCTCACGGCTCATCAGCGAGACGACGCGGAACGGCCCGGCCTGCATCTCGACCTGGGCCATCACGCCGTCCTTCAGGACGCGGGTGACGATCCCGCGCATCCGGTTCCGGGCCGAGGCGGCCGCGGTGGCGCCCGGCTCCGGCGTCTCGGCCAGCTGCTGGGCGAACGCGGCCAGCGCCTGCCCCTCGACGGCCATCCGCCCGTTCTCCTGTGTCGACGGCAGCCGGCCCTGGTCGATCCAGCGACGCACCGTGTCGTCGCTGACTCCGAGCAGCGCGGCTGCTTCGCTCACCCGCAAATTCGGCACGGTAGACAGCATACTTCCGCAACTGCGGGTTGATACCAGGTTTTCCACAGTCACCGGATGGTGACGGAAAGTGGCTGCGATTCCTCGTAGGTTAAAGGCATGAGGACATCGGGGATGCGGGACTACCTGGACGGGCCGTACAAAGCGGCCCGGGACGTGGCGCGGGCCGAGCTGGCCGCGCACGCCGAGTTTGCCGGCCTGGCCGAGCGCCTGCCGCGGGACGAGTACCGCGACAAGGTGCTCGAGCTGCTGCTGGTCGCGGCCGCGGACGGGCTGCCCGCCCGCGGGTATCCGAAGGAGTACGGCGGGGCCGACGACCTGGGCGGGTTCATCGCCGGCTTCGAGACGCTGGCATTCGGCGACCTGTCGCTGATGGTCAAGGCCGGGGTGCAGTTCGGCCTGTTCGCCGGCGCGATCCTGCACCTCGGCACCGAGCGGCACCACAAGCGGTATCTGGCGGATGCGGTCAGTGGCCGGCTGCTCGGGTGCTTCGCGATGACCGAGACCGGCCACGGGTCGAACGTGCAGGCGCTCGGCACGACGGCGACGTACGACCCGGCGACGGACGAGTTCGTGGTGCACACGCCGACGCCGGCCGCGCGGAAGGACTACATCGGCAACGCGGCGCGGCACGGGCGGATGGCGGCGGTGTTCGCGCAGTTGGTTGTCGGTGCGGAGAGTCCGGAGAGGCATGGCGTGCACTGCCTGCTGGTGCCGATCCGGGATGAGGACGGTGCCGCGTTGCCCGGCGTGACGCTGACCGACTGCGGGCCGAAGCTGGGGCTGAACGGGGTGGACAACGGGCGGATCGTGTTCGACCAGGTCCGGGTGCCGCGGGACGCGCTGCTGGACAGGTATGCCCAGGTCGATGCTGACGGCAACTATCACAGCTCGATCGAGAATCCGGACCGGCGCTTCTTCACCATGCTCGGGACCTTGGTGCAGGGGCGGGTGTCGGTCGGCGGGGCGGCGATCAACGCGAGCAAGGTGGCGCTGACGATCGCGATCAGGTATGCGGCGCAGCGGCGGCAGTTCGGTGCGCCGGGGAGTGCGGAGGAGGCGTTGCTGCTCGACTACCGGATGCATCAACGCCGGCTGCTGCCGCTGCTCGCCCGGACGTATGCGCTGCATTTCGCGCAGGCCGAGCTGGTCGACGAGTTCGTCCGGGTGTTCAACGACGACCGGGATGAGCACGATCGGCGGGCGTTGGAGGCGCAGGCGGCCGGGACCAAGGCGCTGGGGACCTGGCATGCGACCGAGACGATCCAGGTGTGCCGGGAGGCGTGCGGCGGCGCCGGATACCTGGCGGAGAACCGGCTGGCCACGCTGAAGGCCGACACCGACGTGTTCACCACCTTCGAGGGCGACAACACTGTCCTGTTACAGCTGGTGGCGAAGGGATTGCTGACCGACTACCGCAGGTCGTTCGGCGAGCTGGACCCGTTGGGCACGGCACGGTTCGTCGCGGCGCAGGCGGTCGAGATCGCGGTCGAGAAGGCGGCGCTGCGGCCACTGATCGAGCGGCTGCGCGATGTCGTACCGAACCGGAGCGACACGTCGGACCCGGACGCCGGCCTGCGTGACGACGCGTACCACTCGGGTCTGCTGCGGTACCGGGAGGAGCACATGCTGTCCGGGGTGGCGCGGCGGCTGAAGGCCGGGATCGACGCCGGGGACGATCCGTTCGACGTGTTCAACCGGTGCCAGGACCATGTCATCGCGGCCGGGCGCGCGCATGTCGATCGGGTCGTGCTGGAAGCCTTCCAGTCCGCGGTGCGAGACGCTCCGGAGGAGGTGCAACCGTCGCTGCACGATCTGTACGACCTGCACGCGCTGACGACGATCGAAGCGGAGCGGGCCTGGTACCTCGAGCACGGGCGGCTGTCACCAGGGCGTTCGAAGGCGATCACCGCGCTGGTGAACGAGTTGTGCGCGATCGTCCGGCCGGTGGCAGTGGACCTCGTCGACGCGTTCGGCGTACCGGGCTCGGCGGTCGACGTACCCATGGTTGTACCGTCACAGCATGAGTGAGCCGATCGAACCCGCGTCGGCCGCCGAGGCCGCCCGCGAACTCGCCCGGGTGCTGCTGGAGCAGGCCGACGCTCTGGACCTGCACGACCTGCGGGCCACCGGCGCGATCGAGAACGTCCGGGTCCAGGCCCGGGCGCTCGCGGACGCCGTACACGAGCGCGGGTGGGGTGACATCTTCCTCGGGATCGACTCGTACGACCCGGACGAGCTGGACGACCTGCCGCTCGGCCCGGACGACTTCGACGACCCCGCCGACTACCGCGAGATCGTCGAGGGCGGCGCCCTCAACGACCTGGACGATCTGGAGGAGCTCGAAGGGCCGCTGCTCCCGGAGAACGGGCTCCGGCTCAGCTACCAAGCGCGGTACGACTACGTGGTCACCGACCCGGACGCCTTCGTCCGGTACGTCCGCGACCGCGCCGAGAAGGCCCAGGACGAGGCGCTGACCGACGAGGCGATCGACGACATCGAGGACGCGCAGTCCGCGTTCGAGCTGCTCTGCTACCTGGACGGGCTGGGCTCCAAGGAGTACGAGCCGTACGGGCTGATCCCGGGTGGGGGCGAGGAGTCGCACAAGATCGTCGAGTTCTCGCTCTGGGACCTGGACCCGACCCGCCGCGACGACACCTACCCGTACTGAACTCCTACCCGTACTGACCTCTGAAAGCGAGGAGCCTTCCTCGGTGTACCGGTCCCCAGTCGCACCGGTACAGGAAGGAAGGCTCCAGAACGAGAAACGCCGGCCGTGCCGGGCGCCGGTCACCACCTCACTGGCGACCGATGCCCAGCCGGCACGGCCGGCGTCCTGCTGTTTGCCCCGAGAGGGCAAGTGGCCCGAAGGAGGGTGGCCCGGGACACTCATTCCGCGGCCGGCAGGGGAGGTACAGTCCGGTCCCGGACGGGAGTGCAGCGGGGGCCACCTGGACCCGGTTGCCGGCGACCCGTCCGCCGCCGACACCAGAACCGTGCCACGGGCGGCAGCTCCCCGGGAATCCTCCCGATCAAACATTTGCATTGCCTTTGAAGTAGGCAACTCTGTGTACAGATCGCTTCACGTTCCGTAGATATGTTGCCTGCCGCAACAACTATCTGCCCGGACTGGTTGAGCGCCTGACGTCACCAATCGTCAGGCGCTCAACAAAAACAGGGGGTCAGCGGCGGCTGGTCAGGCGAGTTCCAGTGACGGGCGGGCCGGTACTTCGCCGTACGTCGTGGTGCGCTGGCGGGCCGGGCGGCCGGCCGCGGTGGCCATCGCGGTGAGTTCGCCGATGGACTTGCGGCTGCCGTGCTTGGAGCCCGCCATCCGGCTGATCGTCTCCTCCATCAGCGTGCCTCCGATGTCGTTCACGCCACCGTTGAGGACGTCCACGCACCCGTCGACGCCGAGCTTCACCCACGAGCACTGGATGTTGTCGATCCTTCCGTGCAGCATGATCCGCGCCATCGCGTGCACGGCCCGGTTCTCGTCGTACGTCGGGCCGGGGCGGGCCACGCCGGCCAGGTAGATCGGCGAGTTCTGGTGGATGAACGGCAGCAGCACGAACTCGGTGAACCCGCCGGTGCGGTCCTGGATCGCCGCGATCGTCCGCAGGTGCTGGACCCAGTGGTGCGGTGCGTCGACATGCCCGTACATCATCGTCGAGCTGGACGGCAGGCCGACCTTGTGCGCGGTGCTGATCACCTCGATCCAGCTTGCCGTCGGCAACTTTCCCTTGGTCAGGATCCAGCGGATGTCGTCGTCGAGGATCTCGGCGGCGGTGCCGGGGACGCTGTCCAGACCGGCTTCCTTGACCGAGATCAGGAACTCCTCGATCGACAGTCCGGTACGCACCGAGCCGTTCACGATCTCCATCGGGGAGTACGCGTGGACGTGCATCTGCGGGACCCGGTCCTTGACAGCGCGGACCAGGTCGGCGTACGCGGTGCCTGGGAGGTCGGGGTGGATGCCGCCCTGCATGCAGACCTCAGTCGCGCCGATCACCCAGGCTTCCTCGGCGCGCTGCCCGACATCGTCCATCGAGAGCGAGTACGCGTCCGCGTCCGTGCGCCGCTGGGCGAACGCGCAGAACCGGCAGCCGGTGTAGCAGACATTCGTGAAGTTGATGTTCCGGTTCACCACATACGTGACGTCATCACCAACAGTCTGCTTCCGCAGCTCATCAGCAATCCGAGCCAACTCATCGAGCGCCGGGCCCGTAGCAGTCATCAAAGTCAAAGCCTGCTGATCAGAAAGCCCCGCCGGATCCCGCTCAGCAGCAGCCAACGCAGCCTTCACCTCACTATCAATTCGTTCAGGTGACGTGGAGGCGGCGCGGCGGGCGGCTACGTCTTCTCGGATGACGTCCCAGTTACCGTAGGCTGCGTCGAAGTCGGAGCGGGTTTCGGTGCGGCGGCCCTCGGTGTCGATGGCGGTGTGCAGGTCGGTGCGGCCGACGC
This sequence comes from Kribbella hippodromi, assembly GCF_039531045.1. Taxonomy (NCBI): domain Bacteria; kingdom Bacillati; phylum Actinomycetota; class Actinomycetes; order Propionibacteriales; family Kribbellaceae; genus Kribbella; species Kribbella hippodromi. The sequence continues at coordinate 438,190 of NZ_BAAAPH010000001.1, forward strand.
TGTCCCAGCCGCCGTCCGGCTCCTGCCAGGGCAGGCCGGCCGGCAACGCGCTCTCGTTCGCCAGGCCGGTCGCCGGATCAACCAGCGCCTCCACGTGCGAAATCAACCGTGGATCAAGCCACGGCTCCCGCAGGTACTCAGGATGCGCCGTCAACCGTTCGCGCAACACGAACCCAGCGTCGGCCGTCACCTTCGCCAGGTCGTCGATCTGCGGCCACGGCCGCTCCGGGTTCACATGATCGGGCGTCAGCGGCGAAACCCCACCGAAGTCGTCCACCCCCGCGTCCAGCAACGCCCGGCACTCGGCCAGATCGACCAGGTTCGGCGGCGCCTGCACCCGTACCCGCGGACCGAGTACGACCCGGGTGACCGCGATCGCGGCCAGCCACTCGTCCAGCGGTACGTCGGCGTCGTTCCGCATCGCGGTGTCCGGCTTCACCCGGAACCCCTGAATGATGACTTCCTGAATCCCGTTGTACTGCCGCGCGATCTTCCGCAGCGCGAAGATCGAGTCCGCCCGCTCGGTCAGGTTCTCGCCGATCCCGATCAGCAATCCAGTCGTGAACGGTACGTTCGACCGGCCGGCGTCCTCCAGCACCCGCAGCCGTACCGCGGGGTCCTTGTCCGGCGACCCGAAGTGCGGCTGGCCCTTCTCCTCGAACAGCCGCCGGGACGTGGTCTCGAGCATCATCCCCATGCTCGGCGCGACCGGTTTCAACCGCTGCAGGTCCTGCCAGGACATGACGCCCGGGTTCAGGTGCGGCAGCAGCCCGGTCTCTTCGAGCACCCGGATCGCCATCGCGCGTACGTAGTCGAGCGTGCTGTCGTACCCGGCCTCGTCCAGCCACTGCCGCGCCGCGTCCCACCGCTCTTCCGGCGCATCGCCGAGCGTGAACAGCGCCTCCTTGCAGCCCAGTGCCGCACCTTGGCGGGCGATCTCCAGCACCTCGTCCGGCGACAGGTACGGCGCGTGGACGCGGCCGGGCGTGGTCGCGAACGTGCAGTAGTGACACCGATCGCGGCAAAGCCGGGTCAGCGGGATGAAGACCTTCTTCGAGTACGTGACGATGCCCGGCCGCCCGGCGTCGGCCAGGCCCTGGTCGCGGACCCGCGCGGCGGTCGCCATCAGGGTGGTCAGCGCCTCACTGCTCGCGCCGAGCAGGACCTCCACCTCCACCGGGTCGAGGGTCTTGCCGTCGCCGGCGCGCTTCAGGGCGCGGCGCATCGCGGTACCGAGTTCAGAGTTGGCCACGAGATCCGAGCCTAAGTTGCCCGCGACGGTCGTTCCCGCGATTCCGGAGACCAAAATCAATCCGTACAAACGTCCTGGTAGTTTGCTGTTTGTGCAGGTCAGGAGGGTTGCCGACGGGCGGCGAGTGCGTGGTGAGCAGCGCCGGAGCGAGCTGCTCGCGGCCACGCTGGCGGTGATAGAACGCGACGGAGTCGCAGGTGTCAGCCATCGGGTGGTGGCCGCGGAGGCCGATGTCTCGGTCGCGTCGATCACCTATCACTTCCCGACCCTGGACGCATTGCTGGTCGCCGCGCTGCAGTCGGCGGCGGAGGATCTCGCGGTCGAGTTGGACGGCCGGGGGAGTGAACTGGGCGCACGGCCCGCCGACGAGCTGGCCCGGTTGATCGAGCACAGTGCAGTACGCCGACGTGGCCGCACGCTCGCGCTCTACGAGCTGTACTTGTACGCCGCCCGGCGCCCCGATCTGCGGGAGGCGGCCTCCGCCTGGCTGGAGCCGCTGACAGAGATCGCCCGCGCCTTCGCCGGTGACCCGCAGAAGGCGCGACTCCTAGTGGCGGCTTTGGACGGGTTGCTGATGCATGCGCTGATAGGTGCTCGCGACGTGGACCGCCGCGACCTGGCTGCCCTGCTTGAGGTGCTGAGGTAGCGCACGGGCTACCTGTGGTCGGGTGCGCAGGCCAGGGCACGCCGTGTGCTCAGCCGGTTGGCTAGCTACATGCTGAGGTTGTCTGTCGGAGCACTGCGGACCAGGTGGCAGTTGTTCGCCGGTGCGGTGGTTGCTGTCGCGCTGGGTGTTGGTCTGGTGCAGTCGGGACTCCAGATGCTCGCCGCAACCGACAAGCCGGTGTTGCCGGCCGGACTGACGGCGTACCAGCGCGCACAGGTGCGGGAGGGGTACGTCGGTGCGTCAACGCTCTTGGGTATGTCGGTGATGCTGGCCGCCTTCCTGAGCGTGTTCATTGTCAGCACGACGTTCGGGTTCATGACGGTGCAGCGGCGGCGTGAGTTCGGGCTGCTCCGGCTGGTGGGGGCGCAGCGGGGGTATCTGTGCCTGATGGTGGTCATGGAGGCCGGACTGCTTGGGGTGCTGGGCAGCGTGGTCGGGCTACCGCTCGGTGTGGTCGCGACTTGGGCGCAGACGTGGCTGCTCACCCAGCTGGGGATGCTGCCGAGCTGGTTCCATGCGCCGTGGGACCAGGGCGCGGTGTGGGTGGCGATGATCGTCGGTGTCAGTACGGCGCTCGCCGGGGTTCTCGCCGCGGCCTGGCGGGCGTCGCGGATCAGTGCGCTCGAAGCGATCGTCGAGGGGCAGGCTGCGCAGCGGGTGATGACCGCGTGGCGCTGGTTCTGGGGGCTGTCCGCGGCGGGCGGCACGCTGTTGATGGTGATCGCGGCGCAGGCGGCGCGCGATCTGGTGGCCGGGCTGATGATCGGCCTGATGGTGATGATCAGTGGTTCGGTCGCGCTCAGTCAGTTGAGCCCGGTCGTCGTACCGCTGGCCGGCCGGCTGCCCGCGTTCGTTGTCCGGGGCAACTTGATCGCGGACCTGGCGCGATCGGGCGTACTGCATGCCGTCCGCCGCAGTGCCGCCACCGCGGCGCCGTTGATCGTCCTGGTCGGGCTGACGGTCGGGTTGTGGGGCACCTTCGGATCGCTGGCGAAAGCCGTCGGGGTCGAGCAGAAGCGGCTGATCACCGCGGACGTGGTGGTCGATCACCCGGTCGCGCCCGGGCCGGGGATCGTCGCGGCGTCGACGCAGACCGCCGTACCGATCGCGATCACGCGCGGGAAGCGGACCGTGTACTCGGAGGCGATCGGGATCGATCCGGCCGCGTACGAGGCGACGCACCGGCTGCGGCCGCGGAAGGGATCGCTGGACCAGCTGACCGGTTCGACGATCGCGATCGGGCCGGGGATGGCGGTCGAGGGGTACAAGCTCGGGTCGACCGTGAAAGTTGCTCTTGGCAATCGAAAGGTCGCGGTCAAGGTGGTCGCGATCATGCCCGAGACCCTGGACGTGAGCGAGAACTTCTTCATTCCCAGGAGTTTGCTGCCGGCCGGCGGCCGGACCGAGACGCTGGTGAAATTGGAGCCTGGGGCAACGATGGACGGGCAGACGGTGAAGTCCTGGGCGGAGCAGCGGGGTGAGGCCCAGCAGCGCAGCAATGCCGGGTTGTTCGCGGCGCTGATGGGTCTGGCCGGGATCTTCACCGCGGTCGCGGTGGTGAACGCGGTGGTGATGTCGACGGCCGACCGGAAGCGCGAGTTCGCGCTGGCGCGGATGGCCGGCCTGACCCGCGGGCAGGTCGTCACCGTCGCGTTGGTCGAGTCCGCGACCGTCGTGGTGGTCGGCGTACTGCTCGGGGCCGTGGTGGCCGCGGCCGCACTCGCCGGGATCGCGGCCGGACCGTACGGGATGGAGGCGCTGGCCGTTCCGTGGCAGCTGCTGGGGCTGATCTTCGGTGCCGCGCTGGTGGTCGTCGGCGCGACGGCCGCGCTTACCGCGTACCGCGCGACGTCTCGCCGGCCCGGCACATACTGAGCAGGACGACGTGGTGGAACGGGCGGATCAGGTTGAAGTAGAACCGCCCGGCCGGCCGCAGGTACTGCACCAGGGTCGCGATCTTGAACGTCGCCGGATGCTCGTCGTCGGTGAAGAACGCCAGGTACGCCACCAGGTGGTTGTCGGTGATCTTCAGCAGCAGATAGCGATCCTCCTCGCCGCGGACGACCGTGAAGAACGAGTTCTTCTCGCCCGGCGTGAAGCTCACGGTTTCGGGCCGGAGCCGCCGCGAGTCCGGTACGCCGGTGGTCTCGAGCCGCAGCATCGCGGCGACCGCCATCCGGGCGGCGAACAGGCTCTTCAGCCACAGCGGGCTGTGACCGAGCGCGCCGGCGGCGAACTCGCGCAGCGTCACGTCGGCATGCGCCGTCTTCACGTCGATCTCGTCCACGACCGGAATCAGCTCGTCCAGCTCGTGCAATGTCGTCGGCATGACCACTCCCAATTCGATCAGTCGATGAGGCGGAGCGTGAGGCTGTAGATCTCGCGCAGGTCATCCCGGTCGACCGTCGGCAGCACCTGCTCCGCGCCGATCAGGATCAGGTAGAGCAATTGCGCGTACCGATCCGGATCGATCTCGGCGCCTAGGCCGCGGCACAGTTCCCGCACGTACGAAGTACGCGTCGCGTCCACGCGCTCCTGCACCGCGCGGACCTCGGCGTCCTGCAGCGCCCACGCCCGGACCGCGATCTCCAGCGCCACGTTGTCCCGGTCGGTCAGCACCAGCCGGAACAGATGCTCCAACTTCGCCCGCGGCTCGGCGTCTCCGCCTTGCACAGCATCGATCAACCGGGTCGTGTACTGCTGCTCGAAGTACTCCAGCAGGGCGGTCTTGAACCCGCCGGCGCCCGCGAAGTGGTGATAGAACGACCCCTTCGTCATCCCCAGCGCGCCGGTCAGCCGCTCGATCGTGATCGCCGGCGCCCCCTCGGTCGCCAGCAGCTCGACCCCCGCCTCAACCCACTCCACCCGAGTCACCACGAGGCCGACCATACCATACCGTTTGGTATGGTCAGGTCTCAGCTGGGTTGAGTGACGGGCAGGTTGTTCAAGTAGACGGACGTGAGGTTCAGGTCGCCTTCGAGCACCTCCAGCGCTTGCGTGCCGGTGTCGAAGGTCCCGAACGCGTCCCCGGTCGACCAGAAGATGCGGCGTACGTCCGGGTGCTGCGGCGTGAAGCGCATCACCCCGGTGTGGGCGTTGTAGTCGAAGCCGGTGAGCTGGACGACCGCACCCCAGGACGCCATCGCGCGGGCGTAGTGATGACCGCATTCGGCCTCGTCGTACGGATTGCGCCGCTCGCCGTCGTACCGGTGCCGGATGTCCGTGATCAGCTGGACGCCCTCGTCGATCATGCCTTCGGAGATGAGGCCGACGGCGAGGATGTGCTCGAAGCCGGTCATCACTTCGGTGAAGTACGGGAACGGGCGCTCGGGGCGGTTGCCGCGCGGGTAGCTGCACATCAGGACGGCGGATTCGTCGGGACCGAGTACGTAGCTGCGCATGTGGTTGAAGTGCCCGGTGAACCCGGACAGCCGGTTGTAGCGCACGACGCTGCGCAAGGTGGTGGCGACGTGCTCCTCGTTCAGCAATGAGCCGAGCTGGGTCAGTCGCGCGAGGTGCTGGCCGACCAGCTGATCGACGAGGCAGCCGTCGCCGATCTGCAGTACGGGATGCGTCGGGTCAGGTGCTCCGGCCGTCTCGCGCAGTCCGGGCGCGATGTCGTCGGCGGACGCGGGCGGCCGGATCTCGTGCCGGTAGTACTCCCCGTTGAACAGGTGCTCGTCCATCCACGCGCTGCCGTTCGCGAACAGCTTCCGGCATTCGCCGGCCAGATCATCGCCCAGGTACGTCGCCATCTCCTCGCAGGCGCGGAGCGCGGCCAAGTACCAGGACTGCATCTGCGGATTCGGCCCGTAGTACTCGACGTCCATGGTGTTGTGCTGGCAACCCTCCATCACGCCGTCGCGGTCGGCGTCCCACCCGCCGGGAATCCAGCAGAACTCGAGCGCCCGGCGCGCGGCCGGCCAGAGCGACCGGAGCATGTCGTCGTCGCCGCTCAGCCGCCACTCCCGGTACAGCTTCACCAGGCAGCCGAGCTGCCCGTCCGCGGCCGCGACCTTCCAGTTCCGGGCCTTCGGGTCCAGCGGCAGCCCGACCCGGAAGCTCATCAACCCGTCGTCGCCGGTCGCGTGCAGGAACTCGATCTCACGCATCGACCGCGCGATCTCGCCGAACAGGTACGGCGTCGCCTGCTCGTAGTTCCAGACATGCGTGCAGGTCCCCATGCAACTGCCTTCGTGGTCGGAGCAGCCCTCCCACCCGAAGAACTGTCCATCCGGCGTACGGAACACGGTCTGCGTACGCAGCGTACTGAGATTGAACAGCGCTGCTTCTTTCACTGCATCCGGCAGATCGCTCGACACGAAGGAGTCGACGAAGCGGACGGTACGGCGTTCGAGCTCGTCCAAGTGCGGTGCGAACTGTGTCACGGCATCCCACGCGTCGGCGTACAACGTCGTGTAGTGGTTGCCGACGAAGTCCGGGTTCTCCCAGCCGCGCCGGTTCGGGAAGTGCCAGCCGAGCAGGAACGTGAACCGCTCGGTCGCCCCGGCGTCGACGGTACGCCGGTCCGCGACCGATGCGACTGGCGTTGCGGATTCGCTGACCCGTTCGTCCAGGCGGCCGTCGTCGGTGAAGTCGTCCCAGAAGTCGAGCAGGCTGTCACCCCAGGTACGGTCGGCCCAGCCGGTGCGCCGCGAAACGTCCTGTCCGTCGAGCACGCCCAGCGCGATCGACCCGTACTGCTCGGCGCCGGGATCGACGCCGTGGCTGCGCATCAGTACACCTGATGGTTCGGCCAACGTGTTGTAGTTGCCCGCGGCAACATCGTAGCGACCGTCGCGGCCGATGAAGTTCTGCAGGGCGCCGGCGACGGAGACGGTCAGTGGCTCAGCGGTGCGGTTGGTGATCGCGAAGCGCAGCACCGCGACCGGCCAGGAGCTCGCCGCGACATCGGTGGGTACGAACGGGTTGAACGCTTCCAGATCGACGTCGACCGGTACGTCGTCATCGCGCAGTTCGAGTCGCCCGAACGGGTACGCGGTGGCGAAGGTCGCGTCCCGGAAGCGCGGCAGACCGTGGTTCTGGGCGCCGCTCCCGTGCGCGCCCTCGTACTCGCTGAGATCCAGCGGGCCCTCGATCGCGCGGGCGGTGATCGCGCCGGAGGGGGACGACGTACGCAGGGCGAAGAAGGCGGTGCCGGGGTGGAAGCCTTTCGCCGGGCGGTTCACGATCTCCCAGTCGCGGAGATTGCCGCGGCCGCCGAGGCTGACCGTCCCGGTGCCGATCCCGCCGAGCGGGAGGGCGATCCGGCGGAGCTGACGTCCGGTGTACGTGCGCAGGGTTGGCCACATACCGATCGACCCTAGACGCGAAAACCCGCCGGAGAAATCGTTCTCCGGCGGGTCGGGTAGACCAATCCCTCAGGCGTCGGCGGCGGTCAGCGCCTCGGCCTCGGCGGTCGAGTGGTTGGCGGGGATGCGGAGGTGCGACAGCGGCTTCCAGCCGGTCGCCAGCGCGCCGACGGCGAGCAGCACCGCGAAGGCGCCGACGTAGAACGGCAGCTGGATGTTGACCTCTTCGCCGAGCTTCCCGGCCAGCCACGGAGCGACCGCGCCACCGGAGAAGCGCACGAAGGAGTACGCGGCGGAGGCCGTACCGCGCTCGACCGGCGCCGCGCCCATCACTGCCTCGGTGATCAGGGTGTTGTTGATGCCGAGGAACAGTCCGGCCACAACCACACCCACTGCGAGTACGGGCTTGTGGTGCGCGTACAGGCCCATCACCGCGAGATCCACGGCGAACAGGAACAGCACCGTCATCGCCACCGGCAACGTACCGAACCGGCGTTGCAGCCGCGGTGCCACGAAGACCGAGGTGAACGCCAGGCACAGGCCCCAGCCGAAGAAGATCAGCCCGATCTGCCGAGCCGACATGGCCAGCGGGAACGGCGTGAACGCGAGCAGCGTGAAGAAGCCGAAGTTGTAGAGCAGCGCGGTGACCGCGACGGTTGCCAGCGACCGGTGCCGCAACGCCTTCAGCGGTTCGAGAATCGAGGTGCGTCGCGCCTCGGGCGGTGAGGCGGGCAGCAAGAACGCGGTCGCGGCGAGTGCGATCGTCATCAGCACCGCTACTCCGAAGAACGGGCCGCGCCAGGAGATCGTACCGAGCTCACCACCGACCAGTGGGCCGGCCGCGATGCCGACGCCGAGCGCCGCCTCGTACAGGATGATCGCCTCGGCGACCGAGCCGGCGGCCGAGTTCACGATGGTGGCCAGGGCGGTGGCGATGAACAGTGCGTTGCCGAGGCCCCAGCCGGCCCGGAAGGCGACGATCATGCCGATGCTGTTCGACAGGCCGGCCAGCGCGCTGAACACGACGATGATGGCCAGGCCAATGAGCAGGGTGCGCTTGGCGCCGATCCGGCTGGAGACCGCGCCGGTGATCAGCATCGCCACGCCGATCACCGCCATGTAGCTGGTGAACAGGAGCGAGACCTGGGACGGGCTCGCGTGCAGCTGCTCGGCGATCGGCTTCAGGATCGGGTCCACCAGGCCGATGCCCATGAAAGCGATCACGCAGGCGAACGCGACCGCCCAGACGGATTTGGGCTGCTTCAGGAACGACGAGGTGCTCACCGGGGCGTTGCCTCCAAAGGATCGATGGTGAGGAGTTTGTGGATGACGGTGGCGGCGGCCTCCAGGGTGGCGAGGTCGGGCGCGGACAGGTGGCCCAGGTGGGCCGCGAGCGCGGCGCCGGCCTGACTGCGCGCGCTGCGCAGCTCGGCAAGACCCGCGTCGGTGAGGCTGATCAGGCTGGCCCGGGAGTCGGCCGGGTCGGCAGTACGCCGCACCCACCCCTGCTCCTCGAGCCGCTGCACCAGGTTGGACATGGTCGGCTGCGAACACCGATCGGCCTTGGCCAACTCACTGATCCGCGCCTCGCCGAGCTCGTCCAGCCGCCCCAGCACCCGCATCGCGGCGTGCGGCAGCGTGTTCACGTTCCGGGTGGCCAGCCGCGACAACCGCGTCGAAGCCACCACCAGCTCTTCCCCGAGCCGAGTCAGATCAGCAGCACTCACACCCCCAAATATACATAGCTTTCCTATGCATCTCCACCGAAGTGAACCACCTCACGGCGTACGGTTGGGTGCTTCGCTAGCTGAAGATCAGGGCCAGCTGGGCGTCCAGTGCGGCGACTGCGTCCTGCTCTGCGTACTGTCCTGACAGCAGTTGCATGCCGAGGCCGTCGACGAGCGCCATCAGGCCGATCGCCGCGAGGTCGGGATCGAGGTTGCCTGCGCCGGCCGCACGCAGCTGCCGCGCGATGAAGCCGCGCAGCTCGTCGGCGTCGGCGCGCAGCCCTTCCCGGATCGCCGGCTTCACGGCTGCGTACGCGAGGAACGCGAGCCCGACGTGGCTCTCGAGCCGTCGAGTGTCGTCGAGCGGCAGGATCTGGAGCAGGACCCCGCGGACGAGCTCGCGGGGCGTCCCCGACGCGGCCGCCGCCTCGGAGCGGGCGCGAATCCGGCTCCCGGCCATGCTCAGCGCGAAGGTCATCATCTCGTCCTTGGTGCGGAAGTAGTGCTGCACCATTCCGGTCGATACGCCTGCTTCGCCCGCCACCTGGCGCAGGCTCACGCCCTGCAGCCCGTGGGTCGCGGCCAGCCGCATCAGTGCGTCGGCGAGCAGCTCACGGCGTTCTCGGTGGTCCACTCTGCGCGGCATTGGCCCAGTTTACATTGCACCTGTATTGTCATCGTTATTCATTGCGGTCGTATTGGAAAACGGGGTACCGGCCAGGGCGGACCTGGCCGGGGCGAAGGAGGTGGCGGGGATGAATCTGCTGGAGCTGACGGCGATCGGCTGCGGCCGGCATGACCTGGTGGGCGGCAAGGCCGCCGGTCTCGCCGGGCTGATCCGGCTCGGTGAGCGGGTGCCGGACGGCTTTTGCGTGACGACCGAGGCGTACGCGAATGGGCGGGTGCCGCGCGCCGAGGTGCTGGCGGCGTACGAACGTCTCGGCGGCGGACCCGTCGCGGTCCGCTCCAGCGCTACCGCCGAAGATTTGCCGCACGCGAGCTTCGCCGGCCAGCAGGACACCTACCTCGGCGTCATGGGCGGTGCGGCACTGATCGAGGCCATCGAGGCATGCTGGGCTTCGCTGCACTCCGAGCGCGCGACCACCTACCGCGAGGCCAACGGCATCCCGCACGATTCCGTCCGGATGGCTGTCGTCGTGCAGCGCATGGTTGACGCCGAAGTCGCGGGCGTGCTGTTCACCGCCGACCCATTGACCGGCTCGCGCAGTGCGAGCGTGGTCGACGCCGCGCCGGGGCTGGGGACGGCGGTCGTCGACGGAGCGACAGCAGCCGACCACTACGTGCTGGACGGCGCCGAGGACGGAGAGCGCGGTTGCCTCACACCTGCCCGCCGGAAGGAACTGCGTGCGGCCGGTCAGCGGATCAAGGACCTGCTCGGCGTGGAGCAGGACATCGAGTGGGCCTACGACCACGACGGGACGCTGTGGCTGTTGCAAGCGCGACCGATCACCACTCTGTTTCCCGCGCCGCCGTCGAGCGACAAGCCGGGTCCGCGGCTGTACGTCGAGTTCGGCCATGTCCAGGGAATGCTGCAGCCTGCCACTCCGATGGGCATGTCGACGCTGAAGTCGATGCTGGCGGGCATGCTTGCGGCGTTCGGCCTCACGGTCGAGATCGTTGACATCGGCGCGCGGCTGTACGGCGATCTGACCGACGCGCTGCGCGACCCCTCGACGCGGCAGCGGCTCGTCAAGCTGATGGCGGTCGACTTCGGGCCGCGTGCACAGACGGCAGTGGAACACCTTCTGGACGATCCGCGGTTCGCGCCACGGAAGACTCCGCGGCAGCGCACTGCGGCCGCCCTGAAGACCGGTCCCAAGGCCGTCGCCGGGATCCTCGGCGCGCTGGCCCGTCCGGCGCGGGCGCGCGCCCGCGTCTTCGGCGAGCTCGAACGTCTCCGTCGGCAGCCGGTCGCCGATCCGGCCACGGTAACTGAGCTGCTGGACCTGGTCGAGCGAGACGCGGAGCAGAGCACGCTCGCCGGCGCGATCACCTGGCCCGTTGTCAGCGGCCTCGCCGTATCCGCCACACTGCCGTCGCTGCTCAAGGGCATCGCAAGCGAGGACGAGATCCACACGGTGCTCGGCGGAATGCCGTACAACGTCACGATCGAGATGAACCTCGCCCTGTGGGAGGTGGCCCGGCGGGCGGAGCCGCACCGCGAGCTGCTGATCGGTACCCCGCCATCGGACCTCGGTGCGGCCCAACTGGCGGGCACGCTTCCGGACTTCGGCTTGGACGCGTTCCTCGAGCGGTACGGCACCCGGTCGGCCGCCGAGGTCGACGTCGGGGTACCCCGCTGGGCCGAGGACCCGGCACCGGTGTTCACGATGCTCGCCAACTACCTGCGCGTCACGGACCCCGAGCAGGCCCCGGACCGCCGATTTCGGCGCGCCGCGGAGAAGGCCGAGTCGATGCTCACCGAGCTCTCCCGGAGGGCCCGTAGCAAGCACCCGGTGCGGGGGCGCCTCGCCGCCTTCTTCCTGCACAGGTCCAGGGAGTTGTCCGGGCTGCGCGAGGCGGGCAAGCTCGTCGGGCTCTACTCCTTGCGCGACCGTCGCCGCCGCCTGCTCCTGATCGGTGCCGAACTCCACGCGAAGGGTTTGCTTGCAGGCCCCGACGACGTCATGTTCCTCGACCTCGTCGAGCTGCGCACGGTAGTGGAGACCGGTCCTGACGTGCGCGAGACCATTGCCACGCGGCGCGCGGAGTATGAGCGCGAACGGCGCCGTCGCAGTGTTCCGGTCGCCCTGCTCTCGGACGGCACGGATGTGGAGACGCTCCTACCGGCCCCACCGTCCGATGGCCGGTCGCTCGTCGGCGTGGGGGCGGCAGCCGGTCGCGTCACCGGCCGAGCCCGGGTGGTTCGAGACCCCTCCGCCGTTGTCATCGAACCCGGAGAGATCCTCGTCGCCCCGACGACCGACCCCGGCTGGACCCCGTTGTTCCTCACCGCCGGCGGCCTTGTCACGGAGACCGGCGCCGTGATGGCCCATGGACCGACGGTCGCCCGTGAGTACGGCATCCCGGCCGTCATCTGTGTACCAGCCGCCACCACTCGCATCCGCAACGGGCAGCTGATCACTGTCGACGGGGCCATGGGCACGATCACGCTGGATTGCGAAGACGCTCCGCTGGGGTAAGCCGTCGGTCGAGCGGCCGGGCCGAGGCCGGCGGCGGGGCTGAAGTTGCAGGTTGCTGCAACTTCTGGGGGTTTGTGGGCGGCGGCGCACCGTGGTGGGGGCTGGGGGTGGGGATTGTCTGTACGTTGGGCTGGTGGCCCGCCCCGCTCACTCTTCCGGTACTGGTTCCGCTGATCGGCCTGCGACGTACAGCGAGGTTTTCGCTGTGGCCGAGTTTCGGTGGTTGTGGTTTGCGCAGTTGGGGTCGGTGGTGGGGGATCAGCTGGCCAGGGTTGCCTTGGCCGTGCTGGTGTACGACCGGACCGGGTCGGCCGGATTGTCGGCGGTGACGTACGCGCTGACGTTCTTGCCGGACATCGCCGGTGGGCCGTTGCTGTCCGGGTTGGCGGATCGGTTCCCGCGGCGCCGGCTGATGATCGGCTGCGATGTCGCGCGGGCCGTACTGGTCGCGGCGATGGCGATTCCCGGCGCTTCGCTGTGGGTGCTGTGTGTCCTGCTGGTTGCAGTGCAGCTGCTCGCCTCGCCCTTTCAGTCGGCGCGGGCGGCTTTGCTGCCGTCGATCCTGACCGGGGACAAGTTCGTACTGGCCAGCTCGGTCTCGAACATCACTGGCCAGGCGGCGCAGCTGGCCGGGTTCGTCACCGGCGGCACGTTGGTGGCGGCCTTCGGCGCGGGGAACGCGTTGCTGGCCGATGCCGCGACCTTTGGGCTGTCGGGGCTGTTGCTGTGGTTCGGTGTCCGAGAGCGGGCTTTGCCGGAGACAACCGAAGAAAGCAAGGGCTGGTGGGCCTCGCTGTCCGCGGGCGCGCTGCTGGTCTGGAGCGATCGCCAGTTGCGGTACCTGGTCGCGCTGGCGTGTGTTGCCGGTTTCTACGTCAGCATCGAAGGGCTTGCGGCCCCGTACGCCGCGTCTGTCGGCGGTGGACCGGCCGCGGTCGGGATCCTGCTCGCCGCCAACCCCGCCGGGCAGATGATCGGGATGCTGTTGCTGACCCGGGTCGCGCCGGAACGCCGGCTCACCCTGATGGGTCCGTTGTCGATCGGGTCGTGTGCACCGCTGATCGGCTGCGTGGCCGAGCCGGGACTGTGGGTGACGGTGGCGTTGTGGATGCTGTCCGGGTTGTGCGCGTCGTACCAGCTGGCGGCGAGCGCGGCGTTCGTGATGAACGTGCCGGACGCACAGCGCGGCCAGGCGTTCGGCCTGGCTCGCACTGCGCTGATCGTCTCGCAGGGTATAGGTGTGCTGGCCGCCGGCGCGCTGGCGGATCGCTGGGCGCCCGCGTCGGTCGTGGCGGCGGCCGGCATTCTAGGTGTTTTGGTCGCGGCGGGAGCGGCGTACGGTTACGCCGGGGCGACGCGACGACTCGCGTGATCGATTCACCAGTCGTTGTTCTGCATGGCAGTGGCCTCCTCTCGCGCAAGGTGAGGCATGTGACAGCGAGGTAGTGACAGTGAGGCAGTGACATTGCGTGAACATCACGGCTACGCTGTGACAAGGACCGACTGTGAGGCGGGGGTCTTGTCATGAGTATCAGGCATCGGCTGGCGCATCGTCGCCTGCGGAGACGTAACGACGCTGCCTGGATTCCCACCCGGTGGGCGATGTGGACCCAGCCGCGGCCGGTGCTCGGCTTCGTCCTCGCGGTTGAACTGATCACTTTCCTCGTCGTCGGCGCGACGGTCAACCTGGTCGCGGTGACCGGCGGTGACTGGATCCGGTTGCTCGTCCTGGTGGCCGGTTCGGCGATCCACCTGGAGGCGGCGCGGGACATCGAGCGGCTGCGCAAGGTCGGCGCGGAAGGCATTCCGTACGTCAACCTGAAAGGGATGTGGACGTTCGCGGGCATCCTGATCCTGCCGCCACCGCTGGCCGTGCTGCTGATCGTCAGCACGTACGTGCATTCCTGGCTGCGGGTCCGGCGGGTGCCGCCGTACCGATCGGTCTTCACCGCGACCACGCTGATCCTGGCGGGTGCCGCGGGCGCGGTGGCGATGGCCACGATCCGTCCCGGTGTGTACCCGGGCTATCCGTCCGGTCCGATCGGGCTCGTCGCGGTGGTCGCGGCCGGTCTGGCGTACTGGTTCGTGAACTACGTGCTGGTCGCCGGCGCGATCATGCTGTCCAACCCCGACTCCCCAGGGCGCAACGCGCTGGGGCGGCTGTCGGATCAGCTCATCGTCGCCGGGTCGCTCGGGCTAGGGGTCGCGACCGCGGCACTGCTGCTCAGCCAGCCGTGGGCGGTCGCGGTCCTGCTGCTGACCATTCTCGGCCTGCACCGCGCGCTGCTGGTCGATCAGTTCCAGGCCGCGTCACGTACGGATCCGAAGACCGGCTTGGCCAACGCGGCTTTCTGGCACGAGATCGCCCGTCGCGAGTTCGCCGGCGCGGAGCGTACGAACACCCCGCTCGGCGTGCTGTACCTGGACCTCGACCACTTCAAGATGCTGAACGACACGTACGGGCACCGGGCCGGGGACGATGCGCTGAAGGCGGTCGCGGACGAGCTGCGCAAGGAGGTTCGCGACAACGATCTGGTCGGCCGGCTCGGCGGTGAGGAGTTCGCGATCCTGCTGCCACGGACGCCGGCCGCCGACGCCGCGCTGGCCGCCGAGCGGATCCGGCGCCGGATCGCCGGGCTCCAGGTCACCATCACCACCGGGAGCGGCCCGCTGCTGTGCGACACGATCACCTGCTCGATCGGCGCCGCGACGTACCCGGACTCCGGGACGACGCTCGACGAGCTGCAGATGGCGGCCGACCTGGCGATGTACCACGCCAAGGACCTCGGCCGGAACCGCGTCGTCAGCGCGCCGGGAAACGACAGCGAGCTGCCCACCGCCTGAATCCCGCCCTGGACCGCGGTCGCGGGTGACAATGGCGATCCGGGGAAAGGAGCTGCGCGGTGAGTTTCACCATGCTCGCGGTGGTTGTCGCGATCGGTCTGATCGGTCCGCTGCTCGCGCTCCCGCGCGGCTGGCACATCCCGATCGTGCTCGGCGAACTGATCGCCGGCGTCGTCCTCGGCAAGACGGGGTTCGGGTACCTGACCGCGTCCGATGCCCGGTTCACCTTTCTGGCCGACATCGGGTTCGGGCTGGTGATGTTCGTGGCCGGCACCCACGTTCCGGTCCGGGACGCGAGTCTGCGGCGGGCGATCCGGCCCGGGCTGCTCCGCGCGGTGGTGACCGGGGTGGTCGCGACCGGGCTCGCTTTTGTGCTGAACGCGGTCTTCGGCACCGGGCATGTCGCGTTGTACGCCGTACTGATGGCGTCTTCGTCGGCAGCGTTGATTTTGCCGATCGTGGACTCGCTCGGGCTTGGTGGCCGGTCGGTGGTGGAGTTGCTGCCGCAGGTCGCGATCGCCGATGCCGCGTGCATCGTGGCGTTACCGTTGGCGATCGATCCACCGCATGCGGGGCGCGCGGCGCTTGGTGCGGTGGCGGTGATCGCGGCCGGGGTGGTGGTGTTCTTCATGCTGAACCGGTTGGAGCGGTCGGGGTTGCGGCAGCGGGCGCACAAGGTGTCGGAGGACCGGCGGTTCGCGCTGGAGTTGCGGGTCAGTCTGATGGTGCTGTTCGCGCTCGCCGGTCTCGCGACGGCCACCCATGTCTCGATCATGCTGGCCGGATTCGTACTCGGGCTGGCGGTGGCGGCGGTCGGTGAGCCACGGCGGTTGGCGCGGCAACTGTTCGCGCTGACCGAAGGATTCCTCGGGCCGGTGTTCTTCGTCTGGCTCGGGGCCTCCCTCGATCTGCGCGAACTCGGCACGAAACCGGCCTTCATCGGGCTGGGCGCGGCGCTCGGTGCCGGTGCCGTGATCAGTCACCTCTCCGGCAAGCTCACCCGCCAACCGCTACCGATCGGTGCCTTGGCCTCCGCGCAACTAGGCGTACCCGTCGCGGCGGCCACGGTCGGTACAACCCTGCACGTCCTCCAACCGGGCGAACCCTCCGCCCTCATCCTCGGCGCCCTGATCACGATCGCGGTCAGCGCAGTAGCAGGCGGCCTCGCCGTACGCCAAGGCCTGACCGCCCAACAACAACCTCCCCACTAACCCACCCACCCCGCCCACCCACCCCGCCCACCGAAGGGTGGATATCCAGTGGCGTTGTGGGTTCTCCACCGTTGTACCGACGGAGAACCCACAAGACGGGTGGATAACCCCATCCGACGGGATGCTCAGGGCGGCGACTGCCTCCGGGGTGTACGGGATGAAGTCTTCCGGCGGCTGTGGCCGGTGTTCCGGATCGTGGCGTTTCATCAGGATGCAGGTCCGCGCCGGATCGAGTAGCCCAGCGTCGATGGTCCAGTAGGCAAGGCTTCCGCGACCGATCCGCCCGGACTCACGAAGCGCGGCGAAGATCGGTTCCGGATGCACCGGGGACAGGAAAACCACGTCCGCCCAGCAGCACTTGAGCGGGGGGACCGGGTTGTCGAGGACGTACGGCGGCCGGCCGGCGTACTTGGCGACCTCCCGCTCGTACACGTCGGGGAAGCGGTCGCGGAGCTGGTTGAGCGGGAGGATCTCGTCGCCGCTGATGGTGGCGGCGGCTTTGTAGAGAATGGTCATACACAAAAGCCTCCGAACACGGTGATCGTGCCGGAGGCTCGTGTGTCTATTCTACCGGTTCTTGAGGTCGGTGGTCAGTAGGTGGGAGAGGTTGCGTTCGGCCAGGGCGGTGATGGTGACGAAGGGGTTTACGCCCAGGGAGCCGGGGATCAGGGAGCCGTCGGTGATGTAGAGGTTGGGGTGACCAATCACTCGGCCGTAAAGGTCGGTGGCTTGGCCGAGTACGCAGCCGCCGAGGGGGTGGTAGCAGAAGTCGGCGGCGAAGGCGCGGTTGCCGGTGAAGAGATCCCGGCGGTACGTGGTGCCGGTCGCGCGGTTGATCCGGTCGAAGAGGGCTTGCGCGGAGCGTACGGAGGGTGCGCTTTGGCCGGCTGACCAGTGCAGGTCGGCGCGGTCGGTGGCGTGGTTGTAGGTGAAGTGGCCGCGTTCCGGGTTGACCGTGATCGCCAGGTAGAGGCTGGCCCAGGTTTCCAGGCCGACCGGCAGCGGTGCGATCTCCGCGAACGCGGGGTTGACCGGATCGTCCCAGTTGTCGATGGCAAGCGTCGGGATGGTCGACTGCAAGGAACCGGTCGGGTCCCAGGCGTGGTTGGCGCGCGCCGTCATCACGTTGCCGTTGCTGCCCCAGCCGGTGCCGATCGCGGCCGGGAGATCCGGCAGCGTTCCGGTTTCCCTTGCCCGGAGCAACAATTCGGTCGTACCGACACTGCCCGCACCGAGGAACAGGTACCGGCAGGCGAGTTCGCTGCGCTTCAGTACCTTGCCGGAGGCATCGATCTGTTCGAGGCCGACCAGATATCCCTTGCCGTACCGCCGGATCGTGGTCACTCGGGTCAGCGTCCGGATCGTCACGTTCCCGGTACCGATCGCATCAGCGAGGTACGTCTTGTCCAGCGACTGCTTCCCGTGATTGTTGCCGTAGATCACTTCACCGGCCAGCGCCGATCGCGGTACCTCCTTGCGCTCCTCCCTCTCCAGATAGTCGAACGAGTACACGTTCGGTACGACCGCGGTCTTGAATCCGGCCTGGTGCGCGTGCTTTCGCGACACCCGCGCGTACTGGTAGGCCGGTGTCTTCTCCAGGTACCGCGGATCGATCGTGTTCACGCCGAGCATCCGCCGGGCGAGCGGGAAGTACCGGGCGTACATCGCGGCCGCGTCGACCTGGGGCAGCACCTTCTCGAAGTACGCGCGTTGCGGGGTCGGTGCCATCCCGCCGTTCACCAGCGATCCACCGCCGACACCACGGCCGACGTACACGCCCATGTTCGGGTAGTCGATCCGGTCCAGTACGCCCGCGTACGGCGTGCCGATGTCGCGGTTCACCACATCGAGCCAGAGGAACGTGTCCAGCGGCGCCTCGGTCCGGCGGTGGAACCACATCGACCGGCGGTCCGGGTTCAGGGTCGAGCAGAACACCTTCCCGTCCGGTCCGGCGGTGGTCCACTGCTGTCCCAGCTCGATCATCGTGGTCCGGATCCCCGCCTCGCCGAGCCGGAGCGCGGTGACGGCGGAGCCGTAGCCGGTCCCGACGACCAAGGCAGTGGTGTACGGCGCGGTCGTGCTTCGAGCGGTTGTGGTTTGGGCGGCGGTGGACGGGGTGGCGGCCGCGGGGCCGATCCGGGTCAGGCCGGTGGCGGCAGCGGCGGTGAGGGCGGTCAGGCCGGCGAACCGGCGACGAGTCCATGCGGACGGAGCAGTCTCGTTAATCACCTGACGCACAGTAGTTGATTGATCACGATCTCGCCGGGCTGTCGGCATGTCAGGTGGGATGCAGGGGTGCAAAGTTTCAGGGTTAATAGTTTGCACTGAGTGCAAAATTGTCCGTACCCTCGTTTTCGTGGGGCAGCAGGGTGGGTTGCGGGAGCGGAAGAAACGGGAGACGCGGGCGGCGCTGGCCGACGCCGCGTTGCGGCTGGCGTTGGAGAAGGGGCCGGACCAGGTCACGGTCGAGGAGATCGCCGAGGCCGCGGACGTCTCGGTGCGGACGTTCTTCAACTACTTCCCGCACAAGGAGTACGCGATCCTCGGGCGCAATCCCGAGCAGGTCGACCGTGCGCTGGAGCGGGTCCGGGCGGCGCCGCCGACCGAGTCGCCGCTGACCACGATGTGGGTGATCGTGCAGGACGTGCTGCGCGATTTCGAGGAGGACGGGGAGATGACGCGCCGGGGGGAGCTGATCATGAGCACCCCGACTCTGCTGTACCAGTTGCTGCACGCCAGCATCGAAGACGAACAAGTACTGACCGCGGCCCTGACGGAGCGGATGGGCGAGCCACCCGGCTCGCTCCGGCCGGCGCTGATCGTGAACGCGGCCGGTACCGCCTGCCGGATGGTGATGGAACTGCACAAGACGGTTCCCGATCGCCCGGTCAGCGAACTGCTCACCGAAGCATTCCAACTACTTGCCCAAGGCATCGATACTGCCTTCGGGCCGGACGACCAGAAAGGCCAAGCATGACGACGACCTCGTCGCCTTCACCGGAACCGGTGGGTGAGGTCACCGCCACCGAACCCACCACGCTCACCCCGCGGCAGACCGTCCAGGCCATCTCCGGCCTGATGATGGGCATGTTCGTCGCGATCCTGGCCGGAACGGTCGTTTCGACCGCGCTGCCAAGGATCATTCACGATCTCGGCGCGAGCCAGTCGTCGTACACCTGGGTGGTCACCCTCGAACTGCTGACGATGACCGCCACCGTGCCGCTGTGGGGCAAGCTCGCCGACCTCTACAACAACAAGCTGCTGGTCCAGCTGTCGCTCGGCTTCTTCGTGATCGGCTCGCTGGTGGCCGGCTTCGCGCCGAACATCGAGGTGCTGCTCGGCAGCCGGGTGCTGCAGGGCCTGGGCGCCGGCGGTCTGACCGCGCTGGTGCAGATCGTGATGGCGGCGATCATCCCGCCGCGCGAGCTCGGCCGGTACTCCGGCATCTTCGGCGCGATCTTCGCCTCGGCGACCGTCGGTGGACCGCTGCTCGGCGGCTTCCTGGTCGACTCGCCGCTCGGCTGGCGGGCCTGCTTCCTGGTCGGCGTACCGTTCGTGCTGGCCGCGATCATCCTGCTGCAGCGCACGCTGAAGCTGCCGACCGTACGCCGCGAGGTGAAGATCGACTGGTGGGGCGCGGTGCTGATCATGGGCGGCGTGAGCACGCTGCTGGTCTGGTCCTCGTTCGCCGGCAGCAAGTTCGAGTGGGTCTCCGGCTGGAGTTTCGGCCTGGTCGCGATCGCGCTGGTCGCACTGCTGGCCGCGGTCCTGGTCGAGCGCCGGCACCCGGAACCGATCATCCCGATGGACCTGTTCCGCAACCGCACGGTGACCCTGGCCATCGTGGCCAGCGCGCTGGTCGGGGTGGCGATGTTCGGCGGTTCGGTGTTCCTGGCGCAGTACTTCCAGATCGCCCAGGGGTACTCCCCGACCAAGGCCGGCCTGATGAGCCTGCCGATGATCCTCGGCATGATGGTCGCGTCGACGATCGCCGGTGGCCTGATCACCAAGTACGGCAAGTGGAAGATCTACCTGGTCGTGGGCAGTGTGCTGCTGCCGATCGGGCTCGGGCTGTTCGGCACGATCGACGCGCACACGTCGAAGTACCTGCTCTGGGCCTTCATGATCGTGCTCGGTGTCGGCATCGGTCTGGTCATGCAGAACCTGGTGCTCGCGGCACAGAACGACGTGCCGGCGCGGGAGCTCGGCGCGGCGACCTCGGCGGTGAGCTTCTTCCGCAGCATGGGCGGCACGATCGGCGTCAGCGTGCTCGGCGCGATCCTGGCGAACAAGGTCACCGAGACGCTGAACCCGGGCGGTGCCTCGTCCGGCGGCGGCCACGCGGTGCCGAACATCGCCGAGCTGCCACCGGAGGTGCGGACCGTCGTGGAGAACGCGTACGGCGCCGCTACCGCCGACCTGTTCACGATGTCCGTGCCGTTCGCGGTGCTCGCGCTGGTCGCGGTCCTGTTCATCAAGGAGAAGGCGCTGCTGACCACTTCGGGGACCGAGCGTCGCGCGCAGGAAGAGGAACCTGATATCCAGGATGCATGATCGTCGCATTCAGCATCAGCCCGTCCGCAGGTGACGAAACCGGAGGCGTGAGCGAAGCGGTGGCCGCGGCCATTCGCGTCGTTCGCGCCTCTGGTCTTCCCAACGAAACCAACGCGATGTTCACGAACCTCGAAGGGGAGTGGGACGAGGTGATGGCGGTCGTGAAGCAGGCGGTGGACGCGGTGGCGGCGGTGTCACCACGGGTCAGCCTGGTGCTCAAGGCGGACATCCGGCCGGGGTACACCGGCCAGATCGCCGCGAAGGTGGAGCGCCTGGAGCGCGCTATCGAGTCGGGCGCCTAAGGGGCCTGGCCGGCCGTCTCCGGAGCCTCGACGGGGTCCAGCGGGTGGCTCGTTTCGCTGGCTCGCATTCGGCCCGCCTGGAGCGCGATCAGCGCGAGCACAGGCGGGAGGATCCCTGCGATCACGAAGATCACCGGGATCGGCACGAGCAGCGAAAGCGGTCCGGCGATCGCGATCGAGACGGGCATGAAGGCGATGGAGACGAAGAAGTCGAGGCTCGCGACCCGGCCGATCATGCCCAGCGGGACGAGTCTTTGCAGCAGCGTCCCCCAGATGACGACTCCGGCTCCGGTGGCCGCTCCGACGACGAACAGGGCGACCAGCATCACGACCAGCTCGTGAGCAACCCCGATCGCCACCAGCGGCAGTGTTCCGCCGCCCCAGCAGCCGATCATGAACGTGAGGTAGCGGCGCGGGAGCTTGAGCGACGACACGACCAGGGAGCCGGCTGCGCCGCCGATTCCGTAGGCGGCCATCAGGAAGCCGAAGGTCGCCTCGGCGTCGGAGAATCGGTCGCGGGTGAGGAACGGCAGCAGCACCTCGATGGGGCCTTGGATGATCAGTGCGAGGGAAGACCCGAACAAGAGCGTCCACAGCAGCCAGCGCGTGCCGACGACGTAGCGCACACCAGTACGCAGGTCGTCCAACACACTGGGTCGTTCACCTACCGGTACCTCTGAAGCCTCGGTTGTGCTCGGCTCCACCTGGCGACTGAGGAACAGGGTGATGACGAACGCGATCGCATACGAGCCCGCGACGATCGCCGAGCCGATGGCAGGGAAGAACATGCCGACGACGATTCCGCCGACCGCGGGGCCGAGGCCCTGCCCGAGCGAAGGCCGGAGTGCGCCCTCCAGACCGTTGGCAGCCAGCAACTGCTCTGGTGGGAGCACCTGGGGCAGATAAGAGCTGTAGGCCGGGTAGAAGAAGGCGCTGCCGGCCCCCATCGCGAACGAAGCGGCGGCGACGTGCCACAGGTGGATGCTTCCGGTGAGCGACAGGACGGCCACCGCCGACATGACCGCGGCGGTGCAGCCCTGCACGGTGATGATGATGCGGCGCTTGGAGACACGGTCGGCGACCACGCCCCCGAGGATCGAGAACGCGAACAGCCCAAGGCTCATCCCCGTCGCGACCGCCGAGAGCGCGAGCGGGCTGTCGTCGAGCGCGATCACCTGGAAAACCATGACGATCGTCCACACGCCCGTACCGAAGACCTCCAGGCCGACCGCGGCGAACAGGAGCCGGTAGTCGCGCGACGCCAGCGGGCGGAGGGAGCGCAGCAGACTGAGTCTGTTCACGGTCATACCGGCACCTCGTTCCCAGTTGTCGCGGACAGGTCGATGCATGGGCATCCGGCCACATCGCGCAGCAGTTGCCGGTCGTGGGACGACAAGGCGACGGCCGCCTGCGTCGCCCCGAGCGCTTCGGTGAGTTCGTCCACGAGCGCGATGGAGAGATGGTTGGTCGGCTCGTCCAGGAGCAGCACGTGGGGGCGGACGGCAAGCACGAGCGCCAGATCGAGGCGGCGTTGCTGGCCGACCGAGAGTTCGCCCACCCGCTTGCTCGCTTCTCGCGGCTTCAGCAGACCAAGCTGTGACAGCCCGATCACCTCCGACGCCGGCACCGTGCCGGCGGAGACGAGCGCGTCGAGGTGCGAGTGGTACAGCTCGCTTGCTCGTTGCTCCGGCGGCAGATCGCTCTCCTGACGCAGGAAGCCCACCCGGGTGCCGCCGGACTGGCGCACCGACCCAGTGTCCGGGACCAGGTCCCCGCCGGCGATTCGGAGCAGAGTGGACTTGCCGGCACCGTTGGGACCGGTCACGACCAGTCGGCCACGCTGAGACAACGAGAACGACACCGGCCCACGAAGCCGTCCCGCGAGGCTCACGTCCGCCACGTTCAGCAGTGACGCGCCGGCGCGGGTACGAAGCTCAGGAAATCGGAACTCGAGCGGCGGCTCGGGAACGGTGATGGCGTGCGCGTCGAGTGCCTCTTGGCGTCGATGAACACTCTGGACGAGGCCGCTGGCCCGAGTGGCGCGCCCGTGCTTGTTGTGCCCCTTCTCCGGCCGCCACCCCGAGACGAGCCGGTTCCGTGCGGCGCTGAGGTCGTCTCGGAGTCGAGCGTGCTCGGCCTGCTGTCGCTCGTACTCCTGCTCCCAACGCTCCCGCTCGGCTGATCGTCCTTCCCGGTAGCCGGAGTAGCCGTTGCCGTAGACGCGCGGACGCTCGTCCGGCGTCGGGTCGAGATCGACGATGGTCGCAGCGAAATCCGACAGCAGAGCTCGGTCATGGCTGACGACCACAACCCCGCCGCTGCGTGCCCGCAGCTGTGCGGTGAGGAACTCGAGTCCGCTGCGGTCGAGGTGATTCGTCGGCTCGTCGAGCAACAAGAAGTCGTTGTCGGAGCCGAGCAGGCAGGCCAGGCGCACGCGATAGCGCTGCCCGCCGGAGAGCTCGGCGAGCGGTCGCGCCATGTCGGTTTCCGCACCGAGAGCTTCGAGTGCGATCTGTGCTCGTCGCTCGGCATCCCACGCGTCGAGCACGTCGACGAGCTCCAGTGCGGCCGCGTACTCGTCGGCCGCGGACTCCGTGTTGTCGATCAGAGCCTGGCTCGCGGTCTCGAGCCGCGCCAGCGCCGCCAAAGCGTCGGCGATGGCGTCCGCGACGGCCTGCCCGACCGTGCGCTCGTCGGCGGTGTCCAGCTCCTGCTCGGCGACACCGATCGTGCCGGTGAGCTGGATGGTGCCGTGGTCGGGGCTGAGGGTGCCGGCGAGCACCTGAAGCAGCGTTGACTTTCCTCGCCCGTTCTCCCCGACGATCGCGACGCGCGATGACGGAGACAAGGTGAGGTCGACCTGGTTCAGGACCCGGGTGATGCCTCGCGTCACAGAGACGTCGGAGGCGGTCAGTTGCGCGCGATGGCGCGCGGGAAGACGATACGTGTGGGTGTGCAATTGCGTCCTTCAAACAGGCGCACCACGGCCACGAAACAGGCAATTGGGTACGCGAAATGACGGCGACCCGCGAAGCGGGCCTGGACAAGTGGGCCGTCGCAAGCTCGGAGAGACTCAACGAGCGCGGTAGGCCGACTCAGCCGTCACAGGAAGTACAAATGCATGCGCAAAGACTACCAGATGTGAAGACCGCACCGGCGAGCTGCCGTGCATCGCGCCCTTCGGGCTGAGGCACTGACGCGAGCCTGTCCGGTGGGTTAGGTTCGCGCGCATGAGATTCCTGCGTGTGGCCGCTGGTGCGGCAGGAGGTCTGTTCTTGATGGCTCAGGTCGTTCCCGCCCAAGCACATGGCGGCTCGTCGTACCGCTGGGAGTTGACGCCGACCGGGACTACGGCGCAGTTCCGCGGGCTGGCGGCGGTCAGCAAGGACGTTGCCTGGGTGGCCGGCACCGAAGGGACGGTGCTGCGTACGGTCGACGGCGGCAAGCGCTGGCAGAACGTCAGCCCGAAGGGCGCGGAGAAACTGCAGTTCCGCGACGTCGAGGCGTTCGATGCGCGCAGTGCGGTCGCGCTGACGATCGGCCCGGGCGAGGAGTCGCGGGTCTACCGTACGGCCGACGGCGGAAACACCTGGACGGAGACGTTCCGGAACACCGACCCGAACGCGTTCTACGACTGTTTCGCCTTCAACGGGTCGAAGCACGGCTTGGCGCTGAGTGATCCGGTGGACGGGAAGTTCCGGATCGCGGCCAGTACGGATGGCGGAAAGTCCTGGAAAGTGCAGCCGAACGACGGGATGCCGGCCGCGCTGCCCGGTGAGTTCGCGTTCGCCGCGAGTGGGACCTGCCTGGTCGCCGGTGCCGGCCGGACCGCGTGGTTCGCGACCGGCGGTGGCGATCGGCCGCGGGTGTTCCGGACCTTCGACGGCGGCCGGCACTGGAAGGTCAGTGACTCGCCGATGGCCAGTGGTGAAGCGGCGGGGATCTTCAGTCTCGCGTTCCGCAATTCGTTGTTCGGCGTCGCGGTCGGCGGTGATTTCCTGAAGCCGAACGAGGCGGTCAAAGCCGCATCGGTCACGTACGACGGCGGCCGGACCTGGAAGCTGGTGCCGGCGGACAAAGCGCCGAAGGGCTACCGGAGCGGTGCCCACTTCGTACCCGGGTCGCCGTCGACCGTCGTCGCGGTCGGGCCGTCCGGCAGCGACGTGAGCTACGACGGCGGGCGGAGCTGGAAGCAGTTCTACGACGGCAGCTTCGACAGCGTGGAATGCGCCGGGCATGGCGCCAACGCCGGGTGCTGGGCCTCCGGGGCGAAGGGCGCGGTCGCGCGGTTGGTGCGCTGAGGTTCAGGCTCGTGTGCTGACGTTCAGGCCGGCGACACCCGTTCGTCGAGCGCGTGTCGCCGGTTACCCGGAAAGATGCTGGTATGCGTAAATTGCTGACCGTCCTTGTGGGGTTCCTGATGGTGGTACCTACCGTCGCCGCGGCTCAGCCGGACACCGGCCGGCCGGGCCGCCCGTTGACCGTGATGACCTACAACATCCACCACGGCGCCGGCATCGACGGCGTACTCGACCTGGAACGGATCGCGGCGCTGATCGAGACGTCCGGGGCCGACGTGATCGGGCTGCAGGAAGTCGATCGGCACTGGGACGTACGCAGCAACTGGGTGGATCAGCCGGCCTGGTTCGCGAAGCGCCTGAAGATGCATTACGCGTACGCGGCGAACCTCGACCTGCCGCCCGTGAAGCCGGGCGACCCGCGCCGCCAATACGGGACCGCGATCTTGTCGAAGTATCCGATCAAGGACTTCACCAACACGCTGCTCCCGCTCTACCCGACCGGTGAACAGCGCGGTCTGGCGGTGGCAAACATCACAGTGCGCGGCGCCCACTTGCGGTTCGCGAACACGCATTTGACCAGCAACAACAACGCCGAGCGGCTCGAGCAGGCCCAGAAGGTGGTCGAGCTGCTGGGCGGATCGAGTACGCCGACGCTGCTCGTCGGCGACCTGAACGCGACGCCGACGGCACCGGAGATCAAGACCCTGACGGCCGCGTACGACGACACCTGGGCCGAGGTTGGCGTCGGTCCGGGGTACACGATCGAGGCGGGCAACCCGACGAAACGGATCGATTTCCAGCTGCACAGCGCCGGTCTGCGGCCGGTCCGCGCGACCGTACCGGTGACGCCGGCCTCGGATCATCTGCCGGTCGTCGCCACGTTCGTCCTGAGCTGAATCCAGCGGCGCGCAGACGCCCCTCCGGCACCGGCCGGAGGGGCGTTTTCGTGCGCCCACCTGGGACTTCGCGAAATTACAAGCTTGTAGTTTGTCAAGTCGACACACGGGTGAAACAAAGATACTTGTGTGAAAACTGTTCCCAATGGGGCTGTAGGCAACTAGTGTCACGTATGTGGTCCAGGAGGACCAAAAGCTCACGAACCCTGGGGAAGGGGTTCGTGACCGGCGGAAGGAACGACCCGATGCGGACGCCCACGAGGGCCACGTCCGGCGAGCGGGTCGCGAGTAACGGGAAGCCCGGCCGGGCAGGCAACGTGCTGCTCTCCGGTGTGCTCGCGATCTGTCTGGCTGCTGCGATGGCCGTCCCAACGCTCCCGGCCGAAGCCACCAAACCGAAGCCGCCGGTGATTCCGTCCAAGGCCGCCGTCGAGCGGGCCAAGCAGGCCGCCGACTCGAAGGCCGGCCAGGTGGCCGCGATCGAGAAGCAGCTGGCCGCCGCGAACGCGCGGCTCGAGCAGCTCGGCCTCCAGTCCGGGATCGCCGACGAGGCGTACAACGGCGCCGTCTACCGGTTGCAGCAGGCGAAGGCCGAGGCGGCCGCCGCGGCCGCCCGGGCGACCGAGGCGCAGAAGACCCTGACCGCTCAGCGGCAGCAGATCGGCCGGTTCGCGGCCGCGTCGTACCAGGGCGGTGGCGAGGTGGCGAAGATCGCGCCGCTGTTCACCGCCAACGGCCCGCAGGAGCTGCTCGACTCGGCCGGCGCGGCCCGCTCGGTGTCGGCCGCGATGCAGGGCTCCTACCTGCGGTTCTCCGCGACCCAGGTGATGACGAACCTGTTCAAGGTGCAGGCCGACCAGGCGGTCGTGAAGGTGAAGAAGGCGACCGACGAGGCCGCGAAGGCCAAGCAGGCGGCCGAGAACGCGGAAGCGGCGCAGGCTTCGGCCGTCACCGCGATCGGCGTGCAGCGGACGCAGTCGATCGCCCAGCTCGCTGTCCTGCAGAGCGTCTCGGTGCAGGTGGCGGCGCAGCGGCAGCGGGGGCTCGAGGAGCTTGCGCGGCAGCGCGCCGCCGCACTCGCCGCGAAGAAGGCCGCCGAGCTGAAGGCCCGGATCGCCGCCAAGGAGGCCGCCGAACGGCGCGCCGCAGCGGCTGAGCGGGCCCGCGAGCAGCAGGAGGCCCGTGAGCAGGCGAAGCAGAACCACGGCAAGAAGAATCCGCCGAAGCGGCACAAGCCGTCCGCGCCGAGCGACGGCGGCGACAACGGTGGCAGCGGTGGTAACGGCGGGAACGGTGGCAGCAGTCACGGTTCGCGCAGCGGCGCGCAGTCGGCGATCCGATTCGCGCTGAAGCAGATCGGTGACATGTACCTGTGGGGTGCCACTGGTCCGAGTCGCTGGGACTGCTCCGGGCTGACGATGGGCGCCTGGGCGCACGCCGGCGTCGACCTGCCGCACTACAGCGCCGCGCAGTACGAGCAGATCCAGCACATCCAGGAGGACGACCTGCGGCCGGGCGACCTGATCTTCTGGGCGACCAACCCGAGCGACCCGGCCACCATCCACCACGTCGCGCTGTACATCGGCAACGGGCAGATGGTGCACGCGCCGCGGACCGGCAAGCCGGTACAGATCGACAGCGTCTACTACTGGATTCCGCCGAACTTCTTCGGCCGCCCCTGAAGCATTTCCCGTACGCCCCTCAATCGGTTGCCCCCGGCAAGAAATTTGTTGCCGGGGGCTCCGGTTTGTCAACCGCCTCGTTTCAGGCTCAGGCGGTTGATGGGTGGGTCAGGTGTGGCCGATCGGCAGTTCGACAGGTAGTGCACCCGCGATACGCCGTACATCCCAGCCCGTCCACGCTCCAGTGCACTACTCACCCAACCCACACCTCCTGTCCACCTGCGCACCACCCCTGCACATCACCCACTCCGTCGCAGGAGCCTTTTCCGCGACAGGTAGGAGCCTTTCTGGCGCTATTACAGGAAAAAGCTCCACCAACACCCCAGCCAGGGCGCCACCTGACCCACGCATCGGTCACAGGGGGTTCTTCAGGGGATGGCGACCAGTCGGCCGAGAGCGGAGCGGGCGTCCAGGGTTTCGTGGATCTTGGCGACGTCAGCCAATGGGTGGGTGGCGTGGACGACCGGGCGGAGCTCGCCGGCCTGCCAGCGGCGGGTGACCTCGGCGACGTCGGCGCGGGCCGCGTCCGGCCGGGCGCTGCGCCAGCCCATCAGCGAAACCCCGGTGACCGTCTTGAAGCCGAACAGAGCGGCCGCCGGAATCGTCGGCAGCTCGGTGCTGATGGCTCCGTACGTGATCATGGTGCCGGTCGGCTTGACCAGTTCCAGGCCCTGATCGAAGACCGCGCCGCCGACCGAGTCCAGGACGGCGTCGACGCCTTCGGGCGCGAGTGCGCGGACCTGGTCCGGCCAGTCCGGATCGGTCAGGTTGACGGCTTCGGCGCCGAACGAGCGGATGAAGTCGAGGCGGGCGGGCGACGACGCCGTACCGATGATCGTCTTCGGGTCGTAGCCGCGGGCTAGCTGGACGGCGAGGTGGCCGATGGTGCCGGCCGCGGAGTGGATCAGCACGGTGCCGCCGGCCGGGAGGTTGGCGGTCTCGAGCAGCCGGAAGGCGAGCGGGCCGGTCATCGGCAGCATCGTCGCCACCGCCGGGTCGGCGTCGTCGGGGATCGCCGCCAGGAAGGCGGCGTCGGTGGCCACGTACTCCGCGAACGCGTCTTCGGCCACCGCGCCGACGCGCTGCCCGACCGCGACGCCGGGCGGGGTGTCCGGGCCGAGCGCGGTGATCCGGCCGACGACCTCACCGGTCAGGGTGCCGGGGAGCGGGCGGTCCCAGGCCGAGCCGCCGCGGCGGAGCACGGTGTCGATGGCGTTGGCGCCGATCGCTTCGGCCTTGATCAGGACCTGGCCGGCGCCGGGCTCCGGCACATCGACCTCGTCGAGCTGGAGGACGTCCGGGCCGCCGTGGCGGTGGAAGCGCACTGCACGCATGATGGGAGCTCCATATTGTGGGAGAAATAAATAATGGGAGATTCCCACGATAACGCCAGTCGTTGCCGAAGCCAATAGAGTTGGTGGGTGGAGAAGTCGCCGAAGCATCGACTGGCCGACCGGGTGCTGTGGGCGCTGGGGCGGGCCAGTCAGCAGTCGCACCGGCTGGTCCGGCAGCACATGACCACGGCCGGCATTCGTACGCTGCACTATCACGTGCTGGCCAGCCTCGCCGACGACGGCGAGGGGGCGCAGGCGACGCTCGCGGACCGGATCGGGCTGGACCGCAGCGATCTGGTCACGTTGCTGGACGAGCTGGAGGAGCAGAAGTTCCTCGCCCGCCGGGTCGACCCGGCGGACCGGCGACGGAAGATCGTCGCGATCACCCCGGCCGGGCAGCGGCAGCTGGAGGTGATGGACCGGCTGATCTACGCCGCCGAGGCGGACCTGCTGAAACCGCTGACCGCGGCCGAGCAGAAGACCCTGCTCAGCCTGCTCAGCCGCCTCGCCCCGGACTCCTGAGCCCGGGCCGCGCCGCTCCACCTCCCCCAAACCGGTTTGGGGTGCCTAACCGCCTGTTCCAGGGGTAGAACCCGCCCCACTCCACGTAGACAACCACCCCAAACCGGTTTGGGGCGTCCAGCTGACTCGGCCGGACGGGGTGTCCTGGGCGAGTCAGTGCGAAGAGGTCTTGAGGCGGTTGAAGGAGGCGCTGATCTCGGCCTCGGCCTCGGCGCGGCCGACCCAGGTGGCGCCCTCGACCGACTTGCCCGGCTCCAGGTCCTTGTAGACCTCGAAGAAGTGCTGGATCTCCAGCCGGTCGAACTCCGGGACGTGGTGGATGTCGCGCAGGTGCTCCTGGCGCGGGTCACCGGCCGGTACGCAGAGCACCTTGTCGTCGGGGCCCTTCTCGTCGGTCATCCGGAACATGCCGATCGCGCGGGAGCGGATCAGGCAGCCGGGGAACGTCGGCTCCGGCAGCAGCACCAGCGCGTCCAGCGGGTCGCCGTCCTGACCAAGGGTGTCCTCGATGAACCCGTAGTCGGACGGATACTGGGTAGCCGTGAACAGTGTCCGGTCCAGCCGGAGCCGCCCGGTCTGGTGATCCAGCTCGTACTTGTTCCGGGTGCCCTTGGGGATCTCGATGAAGACGTCGAACTCCATACGGCAGATACTGTCACGGTTCCGACCGACCGAATGACAGGAGCAGCCCGGTGGCCCGACCTGCCCGTGCGGCATTCGTCACGCTCATCACCACGGCCCTGTGCGCAAGCCTGTGCACGAGCCAGGTGAGTACAGCCGGTGCCGCGCCCGGATCAGTGCGGGATGCGGTGGCTCAGCAGGCTCCGGCAGTGCTGGCTCCGGCGACCACAGAGGGTGTCGCTCCGACGGCAGCGGGTGTCGCAAAGGCGCTGGCCGGCGTACTGAAGGACCCGTCGCTCGGTCCGCACCACGGTGTGTACGTGTACGACGCCTCGCGGAACAAGCCGCTGTTCTCGGTCGGTACCGGTACGCCGTACACGCCGGCGTCCACGCTGAAGCTGCTGACCACTGTGTCGGCGCTGGAGACGCTCGGGCCGGACCACACGTTCGCGACCAAGGTGGTCAGCGCCGGCAAGGGGTCGATCGTCCTCGTCGGTGGCGGTGACCCGCTGCTGGTAGCCAGGCCGTCCGCCGGTGATGGTTTCCCGGCCAGGGCGACGCTCCAGACGCTGGCCGCGAGTACGGCGAAGGCGCTGAAGGCGCAGGGTGTCACGTCGGTCTCACTCGGGTACGACGCGTCGCTGTTCACCGGTCCGGCCGTCAATACGCGCTGGGAGGCCAACTACGTACCGGAAGGTATTGCCGCGCCCACGTCGGCTTTGTGGGTGAATGAAGGCCGCATCGCGCCCGGGATGGCGAAGCGGTCGCCGGCGCCGGCTCAGGCCGCGGCGGTGGCGTTCCAGAAGGCGCTGGTGCCGTACGGCATCAAGGTGACTGCGCCGAAGCCGGCGGTCGCACCGGCTGCTGCTGCTGCTCCGATTGCACAGGTGAAGTCGCCGACGCTCGGGCAGATCGTCGAGTACATCAACCTGCACAGCGACAACGACGGTGCGGAGACGCTGCTGCGGCACGTCGGCATCGCGACCGGCAACGGCGGCTCGTACGCCGGTGGGGTGAAGGGCGTACGCGCCACGCTGACCAAACTGGGGCTGGATGTCTCCAAGGCGACCATCTACGACGGCAGCGGTCTGACCCGGGCCAACAAGGTGCCACTGGATGTACTGGCCGGTGCGGTGCGCGTAGCCGTGTCTAAGGACCACCCGGAGCTGCGGCACCTGCTGACCGGGCTGCCAGTGGCTGGGTTCAACGGGAGCCTCCGGGAGCGCTTCACCACTGTCGGTACCGGTCCGGGGCTCGGACTGGTCCGGGCGAAGACCGGAACGCTCACCGGGGTCCACAGCCTCGCCGGGTACGCGCGGGACGCGTCGGGCACGCTCCTGGTCTTCGCGGTCGCCAGTGACAGCGTTCCGGTGCCGAAGACGCTCGATGCGCGCGCCGCACTGGACCGGACGACCGCTCTACTCGCCGCCTGCGGCTGCTGAACCACCTCACCTGAACCACCTCATCCGGCGGCGCATGTTGGTACATAGCACTAGGGTCGTTATATGAGTACGGCGGAAGGCGAGACCACGACCGAGATGGTCGACTGGCAGCTGGCGACCGGTGTGGCGCGGAGGCTGTTGCGCCCGGGTCCCGCGGTCAGCCGCGCGCAGGCGGACCAGGTGGTCGCCGAGCTGCGGCAGTTCGCGGCCGAGTCCGAGGGCCACGTACGTGAGTTCACCGGTCTGCAGGCCACGTCGGCCACAGCACCGGTGGTGATCGTGGACCGGCCCGGCTGGGTGCAGGCCAACGCGGACGGCTTCCGGACCGTCCTGCAGCCGCTGGCCGACAAGCTGCGCGAGAAGGCAGACCGGACCGCCGGTCTGTCATCCGCGGTGGGCTCCCGGGTGACCGGTATCGAGGCCGGTGCGCTGCTGGCGTTCCTGTCCTCCCGTGTACTAGGGCAGTTCGACCCGTTCTACCCGGCGCAGCCCGATCCGGACCGGCCCGGGCTGACCGGTCGGCTGTTGCTGGTCGCGCCGAACGTGATGCACGTGGAGTCCGAGCTGGACGTCGTACCCAGGGACTTCCGGTTGTGGGTGTGTCTGCACGAGGAGACGCACCGCGTGCAGTTCACCGCGGTCCCCTGGCTGCGGGACCACCTCCGGTCGGAGATCGCCCTGTTCCTGGACCAGGCCGAGCTGGACGCATCGGCGTACGCGGCCATGTTCCGCGAGGCGGCGCAGCGGCTCGGACAGTCCATCCGCGGTGAGGCGGAGCTCAGTCTGGTCGACCTGATGCAGTCGCCGGAGCAGCGTGCGGTACTGGATCGGCTGACCGCGGTCATGTCCCTGCTGGAAGGACATGCGGACTTCGTGATGGACGGAGTCGGTCCGGCTGTCATTCCGACCGTCGACAAGATCCGGTCCAAGTTCTCCTCGCGGCGGACGAGCGGCAACCCGGTGGATCAGTTGCTGAAGCGGCTGCTCGGGCTGGACGCGAAGCTGAAGCAGTACAAGGACGGTGCGGCTTTCGTACGCCGCGTGGTGGACCGGGTCGGCATGGAGGGCTTCAACCGGGTCTGGACCGGTCCGAACACGCTGCCCACCAAGAACGAGATCGCGAATCCGGATGCCTGGGTCACCCGACTCCACGGCTGAGCCCGCGGGCTCGTCAGCCGGTGAACCAGCGGACAGACGGGTTGAGGAGCTGGTCGAGCACCGCCGGGGACGGCTGCACCCCGCCGTCGCGCGTACCCGGGAGGCTGTCCGCTCCGCCCTCGCCGGCCTCCCACAAGGCACCACAGTGCTCGTCGCCTGCTCCGGCGGCACCGACTCGCTCGCGCTGGCTGCCGCCACTGCCTTCGAGGCGCCAAAGCTCGGTCTACGCGCCGGTGCGGTCATCGTCGACCACGGCCTGCAGGCCGACTCCGCCCACATCGCCGAGACAGCCGCCGAGCAGTGCAGAACGCTCGGGCTGGACCCGGTCCAGGTCAGGGCAGTCACCGTCGGTACCGAAGGCGGCCCGGAGGGTGCGGCCCGCACAGCCCGGTACGACGCGCTGCGCGACGCGGCCGACGAACTGTCCGCTGATGTCGTACTACTGGCCCACACCCGCGACGACCAGGCCGAAACCGTCCTCCTCGGCCTGGGACGCGGTTCCGGCGCCCGTTCCCTCGCCGGGATGGCCCCGGCGGTCGGACTGCTCCGGCGCCCGCTACTGGACGTGCCACGCGCCACCACAGCCGCCGCTTGCATCGCATCCGGTCTGCGCCCGTGGCACGATCCGCACAACGACGATCCGCAGTACACGAGGGTCCGCGTACGCCATGAGGTCCTGCCGATCCTGGAGGAGGCCCTAGGGCCCGGTGTGGTCGAAGCACTCGCGCGTACGGCCGGACTGCTCCGCGCGGATGCTGATGCGCTCGACCAGCTCGCTGCTGACGTCGCCGAGACCGCACTGAGCCGGGCCGAGGGCGAAGTACGCGGCGACCTGGGCGTACTCGCGGGCGAACCCACAGCAGTCCGTACCCGGGTCCTGCGCCAGGCCGCGCTGGAAGCCGGCTGCCGCGCCACGGACCTCACCGCGGGCCATGTGGCGGCCGTCGACGCGCTGGTGACCGACTGGCGCGGTCAGCGCTGGATCGACTTACCACAGGGCGTCCGGGCCGTCCGCAAGGGTGGATTCATCGCATTGGGCCCTGATGTGACAGGCTGAGCCGCGTGGATGCTGCGGACATCGAGAAGGACCTGAGCACGATCCATTACACCGAGGAACAGATCCTGGCGAAGCTCCGGGAACTGGCCGGCCGGATCGAGCAGGACTACGAGGGCAAGGACCTCCTCATCGTCGGTGTTCTCAAGGGCGCCGTGATGGTGATGGCCGACCTGGCCCGGTCGCTCACCCGGCACGTCGAGATGGACTGGATGGCGGTCTCCTCGTACGGCTCCGGGACCAAGTCCTCGGGCGTGGTCCGGATCCTGAAGGACCTGGACACCGACATCAGCGGCCGGCACGTGCTGATCGTCGAGGACATCATCGACACCGGGCTGACGCTGACCTGGCTGGTCAGCAACCTGCAGTCCCGCGGCCCGGCCTCGGTCGAGATCTGCACCGCGTTCCGGAAGCCGGACGCGGCGGCGAAGATGGAGGTCCCGGTCCGGTACGTCGGATTCGACCTGCCGGACGAGTTCGTCGTCGGCTACGGGCTGGACTACGCCGAGCGGTACCGGAACCTGCGCTGCGTGGCCACGCTCGCGCCGCACGTCTACTCCTGACCGGCGCGCCGGGGCAGACTTGGTGACAGCCTGTACAACAGGCACGTACCGTCGTTCGGTGACCCTCGTGGTCGGCAGGCTTGCCCGGCACGAGACACTTGGACTGGTGTTACCGTCACAAGCCCGCATACCCGGGCCTGCCGAGCTAGGAGGGACGGGGCCTAGGCCTCGATCATGGACGTGAAGCGCATCTTCCGCGGACCCCTGTTCTGGATCGTCGTCGCCTTCCTTGGCGTCCTGGTGATCGGGCAGCTCCTGACCGGCACGACCGGGTACAAGTCCGAGCCGACCGGTCAGGTCGTGCAGCTGATCCAGCAGGCGAAGTCGTCGAGCGACAAGACGATCAAGTCGGTGACGCTGATCGACCCCGACCAGGAGATCCGGGTCGAGAAGACCGACGGCTCGAAGATCAAGGCGAACTGGGTGGACGGCCAGGCCGACACACTCGGGAACGACCTGCAGACCCTCTACCAGAACGGCAAGGTCGAGACCTACAACGTGGAGAACCCGAAGCCGAGCTTCATCGGCCAGGTGTTCTCGACGCTGATCCCGTTCCTGCTGATCGCGGTGGTGTTCATCTTCCTGATGAACTCGATGCAGGGCGGCGGATCGCGGGTGATGAGCTTCGCCAAGTCCAAGGCCAAGCTGATCACCAAGGACACCCCGAAGACGACGTTCGCGGACGTTGCCGGGTGTGACGAGGCGATCGAGGAGCTCGGCGAGATCAAGGAGTTCCTGCAGGAGCCGGGCAAGTTCCAGGCGGTCGGGGCGAAGATCCCGAAGGGCGTGCTGCTCTACGGCCAGCCCGGTACCGGTAAGACCCTGCTGGCCCGCGCGGTCGCCGGCGAGGCCGGCGTGCCGTTCTACTCGATCTCCGGCTCGGACTTCGTCGAGATGTTCGTCGGTGTCGGTGCCTCCCGGGTCCGGGACCTGTTCGAGCAGGCCAAGGCGAACGCCCCGGCGATCGTGTTCATCGACGAGATCGACGCCGTCGGCCGGCACCGTGGCGCCGGCCTCGGTGGTGGTCACGACGAGCGCGAGCAGACCCTGAACCAGCTGCTGGTCGAGATGGACGGCTTCGACGTCCGCGGCGGCGTGATCCTGATCGCGGCCACCAACCGGCCGGACGTGCTGGACCCGGCGCTGCTGCGCCCGGGCCGGTTCGACCGCCAGATCGCCGTCGACGCGCCCGACCTGCCGGGCCGGGCCCAGATCCTGAAGGTGCACGCCCGCGGCAAGCCGATGGCGCAGGACGTGGACCTGACCGCGGTCGCTCGCCGCACCCCCGGCATGACCGGTGCGGACCTGGCGAACGTACTGAACGAGGCGGCCCTGCTGACCGCCCGCTCGAACGCGCAGCTGATCGACAACCGCGCGCTGGACGAAGCCATCGACCGGGTGATCGCCGGACCGCAGCGGCGGACCCGGCTGATGTCCGACAAGGAGAAGGTGCTGACCGCGTACCACGAGGGCGGCCACGCCCTGGTCGCGGCCGCGCTGCCGCACTCCGACCCGGTGCAGAAGGTGACGATCCTGCCCCGCGGCCGGGCGCTCGGCTACACGATGGTGATGCCGGACGAGGACAAGTACTCCACCACCCGGTCGGAGATGCTGGACAAGCTGGCGTACATGCTCGGTGGCCGCGCGGCCGAGGAGATGGTCTTCCACGACCCGACCACCGGTGCCAGCAACGACATCGAGAAGGCGTCCGCGCTCGCCCGGGCAATGGTCACCCAGTACGGCATGACCGAGCGGCTGGGCGCGATCAAGTTCGGCCAGGACAGCAGCGAGCCGTTCCTGGGCCGTGACTTCGGCAGCCAGCGGAACTACTCCGAGGAGATCGCCGCCGCGGTCGACGAGGAGGTCGGCAAGCTGATCCTGAACGCGCACCAGGAGGCCTTCGACATCCTGGTCGAGAACCGGGCCGTGCTGGACCACCTGGTCGAGGAGCTGCTGGAGAAGGAGACGCTGGACAAGCACGAGATCGCCCGCGTCTTCGGGCCGATCGTCAAGCGTGACCGCCGGCCGGCCTGGACCGGGTCGTCGACCCGGATTCCGTCCGACCAGCCGCCGGTGATGCCGGTGCCGACCCGCGGCGAGCAGAACGGTTCGCTCACCGACGTGCTGCCGGGTGGATCGGTCGGCCCGGACGAGGCGATCCGGCCGCCGGACTACGGCAGCGGCCCGACCCCGCCGCCCAGCAAGCAGTAACCTGCGGTCAGACCAGTGAACGCCGCCACCCGGTCCGGGTGGCGGCGTTTTCGTTCGTTTGCGGTGTTTTCGTTGTCCGGCCCGGTACCGTGCGAAGTCTGCCGTCAGGAGGTCTGGGATGACATCACCGAAGTTCGACCACGGGCGGGCCGAACGGGCCGTCCGTGAGCTGCTGATCGCGATCGGCGAGGACCCGGACCGCGAAGGGCTCCAGGACACCCCGGCCCGGGTGGCGCGCTCGTACGCGGAGATGACCGCCGGGCTCGGCCAGGCCGCCGAGGACGTGCTGACGACCACGTTCGCCATCGAGCACGACGAGATGGTGCTGGTGAAGGACATCGAGGTCTGGAGCCTGTGCGAGCACCACCTGGTGCCGTTCACCGGGGTCGCGCACGTCGGCTACATCCCGAGCCGGGACGGCCGGGTGACCGGGCTGTCGAAGCTGGCCCGGCTGGTCGACGTGTACGCGAAGCGGCCGCAGGTCCAGGAGCGGCTGACCACCCAGGTCGCCGAGTCGCTGGTGGAGCTGCTGCAGCCGCGCGGCGTGATCGTGGTGATCGAGTGCGAGCACCTGTGCATGACGATGCGCGGTGTCCGGAAACCGGGCGCGAAGACGATCACTTCGGCGGTCCGCGGCCAGCTCCGGAACCCGGTCACCCGCGCGGAGGCGATGAGCCTGATCGTCGGCTGAGCCGTAGCTCGGCGGGCAGTGTGATCGTTGACGTTTGAGAGACCAGCCCTCTGGACATTCTGTTGCTGAACGTTTACTTTCCGTAGTGGCACTTGGCCAACGGGGACCAAGGGCCGGTGTGAGGAGGACAGGATGTCGGGGCGTATCCGGGTCGGCGCCGCACTAGCCGGAGTCGTCGTCCTGACGACCGCCGGCCTGGTCGCGGCGAACTGGGCCACCGCCGGGACACCGGACCAGCCGGACCCGCAGTCGGCCACCAAGCCGGCCACCAAGCCGGCCGGCACGGTCACCAACCCGCTGCTCGCGGAGACCCTGGAGTCCGAGCTCGGCTCCGACTCGGGTGTCGTCGGCAGCTACTACGACGAGGCCGGTGAGCTGATCGTCGCGGTCTCGAACCTGTCGGCGGCCGCGCTGGTCCGGCAGATCGGCGCGGTGCCGCGACTGGTCAAGTTCACCGCCCAGCAGCTGAACGCCGTCCAGGGCGAGCTGAACCAGCTGGCCAGTACGTCGAGCGCCGGCAAGGTCCGGTCCTGGTACGTCGACCCGATCACCGGGACCGTCGTCGTCTCGGTGCCGAAGAACGCGCACGACCCGATCACCAACCGGTTCCTGCGCCGGGCCGAGGCGAACGGCGACCGGGTGACGGTCCGCCGGGTGGCCGGCACGATCCGGACCACCGCCGACGACTTCGGGCTGCGCGGCGGCCTCCAGGTCGACAAGAACACCGGCTACGTGTGCTCGCTCGGCTTCAACGCCCGGACCCGCAAGGGCAACCGGATCTTCCTGACGGCCGGCCACTGCACGTCCGGCAAGCCGTCGTTCTCCCGGAACGGCTACGTCCTCGGGAACACGTACACCTCCACCTTCCCCGGCCACGACTTCGGTTCGGTCGGCGTGATCGAGGGCTGGAACCAGCAGGGGTACGTCGAGGGCTGGGGCAACGGCAACGTCGCGGTGAAGGGGATCGCGGACGCGACCGTCGGCTCGACGGTGTGCAAGTCCGGGAAGAGCACCGGCTGGACCTGCGGCCGGATCGTGGCCCGGAACGTGACCGTCAACTACGGCAACAACCGCGTCGTCCGCGGGCTGTTCCAGCACACCGCCTGCGTCGAGTCCGGTGACTCCGGCGGCGCGAACATGACCGGCAACTACGCGCAGGGCATCACCAGCGGCGCGGCGCTGATCAATGGGCAGTGCCTGGAAAAGTCGGGTCAGACCAACGAGTCGT
Organism: Kribbella hippodromi; assembly: GCF_039531045.1. Taxonomy (NCBI): domain Bacteria; kingdom Bacillati; phylum Actinomycetota; class Actinomycetes; order Propionibacteriales; family Kribbellaceae; genus Kribbella; species Kribbella hippodromi. The sequence continues at coordinate 476,926 of NZ_BAAAPH010000001.1, forward strand.
ACGCCCAGCCGATCGGTGAGGTGCTGAGCGCCACCGAATCCCGCCTGATCCTCGCCAACTGACCGCGGCCAGCACCTCCTGCAGTACCACTGCGAGCACCTGGTTGACCAGCCGGCCGTCAAATCGGCGGCTGCCTGTCGGGGTGGGGGTGCGGGCTACTACGGTGTGTGGGTGAGAACTGGGTCGTGGGGTCACGTGCAGGGACTGCCGGTCGTGGACCGGTGTCTCGTCATGGGCGTGGTCAACGTGACTCCGGACTCGTTCTCGGACGGCGGCAAGTGGTTCGAGCCGGAGGCGGCGATCGAACACGGCCGCGAGTTGCTGGCCGAGGGTGCCGACCTGCTGGACGTCGGCGGCGAGTCGACCCGGCCGGGCGCCGAACGGCCCGCTCCGGACGAGGAGATCCGCCGGGTGCTGCCGGTGATCGAGGCGCTCGCGGCCGAGGGCGCGATCATCTCGGTGGACACGATGCGGGCGCACGTCGCGGAGCTGATGCTGGACGCCGGCGCCACCATGATCAACGACGTGTCCGGCGGCCAGGCCGACCCGGACATGCTGCCGCTGGTCGCCGAGCGGAAGGCGCCGTACCTGTGCATGCATTGGCGCGGGCACTCGATCGACATGCAGAACCGGGCCGAGTACGGCGATGTGGTCGCCGAGGTGATCGCCGAGCTGGGCGAACGGCTCGAAGCGCTGAAGCAGGCCGGGATCGACCTGAGCCGGGTCGCGATCGACCCGGGGCTCGGGTTCGCGAAGGACGCGGGTCACAACTGGGAAATTCTTCGCCGGATCCGGGAATTCGCGGTACTGGAGCGGCCGTTGCTGATTGCTGCGTCCCGGAAGGCGTTCCTCGGTAGGCTGCTCGCCGACGAGCAGACCGGTGCACCCAGACCGGCGGTACGAAGAGACGATGCGAGCGCGGCCGTCACCGCCCTGGCCGCCGCCGCGGGAGCCTGGTGTGTCCGGGCGCACGCGGTGGCACCGAGCGCGGACGCCGTCCGAGTAGCGAAGAGATGGGGAACTGTATGACCGACGGACCCACCGGCGCTCCGCGTCCCGGCGCGGGCGGTACGGGCGCGTCCGGCGCCCGGGTGGACGACGTCGTGCTGGCCGCCAACACCGCGTTCTACAACGCGTTCGAGGCCGGCGACCTGGATCTGATGGCGGCGGTCTGGCTACCGGAACCCGATCCGGTCTGCATTCATCCCGGCAACGCGGCGATCTCCGGGTACGCGGAGATGATGCGCGCCTGGGCGATGATCTTCGCGAACACCCCGTACATCCAGTTCTTCCTCACCGACGTGCAGGTACGGGTGGATGAAGACGTGGCATACGTCACGTGTACGGAGAATGTCCTGTCCTCCGGTGAAGGCGCCCCGGAGGAAGGTTTCGCCGGTGGCAAGGCGCTGGCCACGAACGTTTTCCGGAAAACTTCCTCCGGCTGGCGGTTGTGGATTCACCATGCCTCACCGGTACTGTCGTCTGGGGGCCGACAGGAGGAGGCGGAATGAGCGGTCCCACTACTGCGAATCCGCCTGATGTGATCGAGATCCGTGGGATCCGTGGTTTCGGGCGTCATGGGGTCTTCGACCACGAGCGGGCCGACGGGCAGGAGTTCGTCGTGGACGTCCGGCTCGAGCTGGACACCCGGCCCGCCGCCGCCTCCGACGACCTGGCCGACACCGTGAACTACGGGGTGGTGGCCGAGCGGGTGCACCAGGCGATCGAGACCGATCCGGTGGACCTGATCGAGACCCTCGCCCAGCGGATCGCCGATCTCTGTCTCGCCGACGACCGGGTGACAGCGACGGCCGTGACCATCCACAAACCCTCGGCACCGATCACGGTGCCGTTCGACGACGTTGTCCTGACCGTGCAGCGCAGAGCCGGAGAATCCTCGTGACTGAGACCCCTAGTCCCCACGTCATCGACGCGGACACCCTGAGCGGCGGCCTGAAGCCGATCCGCCAGGTGATCCTGTCGCTCGGCAGCAATCTCGGCGACCGTGAGGCGAACCTGCAGGGCGCGGTCGACGCGCTCCGGGACACCCCGGACGTCGTGGTGGTCGAGGTCTCGCCGGTGTACGAGACCCAGCCCGTCGGCGGACCGGAGGAATCCGGCCCGTACCTGAACATCGTCCTGCTCGCCGACAGCACGCTGGCGGTCGACCTGCTGCTGGAGCGCGCGCACGCGGTCGAGCAGGCGTTCGGCCGGGAGCGGGGCGTACCGGGTGCGCCGCGGACCCTGGACGTGGACCTGATCACCTACGGGCAGAAGACGATCGAGTCCGAGGAGCTGACCATTCCGCACCCGCGGGCGCACGAGCGGGCGTTCGTGCTGGCGCCGTGGCTGGACATCGAGCGGGACGCGGTGCTGCCCGGGCACGGCCCGGTCGCCGAACTGCTCGCGAAGGTCGGCACCGAGGGCGTGACCAAGCTCGACATCGAGCTGCAGTAGTGACACCGGGCGACACCGAGCCCGGCCGGGCGCCCGGGGACAAGCAGGAGCCGCCGCACCCGGGTTCGGTGCGGCCGACGTCGCGCCGGCTGCTGATCGCGATCGCCGTCCTCGGCGTCGCGGTCGGCGTCACGCTGGTGAAGGCGATCGAGTCCGGCGGCGGAGTCGCGCCGGCGGTGTCCTGGCTGACGCTGGTCGCCTGGGCGTTCCTGGCCGCGCTGCTGTTCGCGGCGGCCCGGAACACCCATCAGCGGATTCAGATCCGGCACGAACGGGTCGAACCGGCCCGGGCCGTGTTCCTGCTGATGATCGGCAAGGCAAGCGCTTTCGTCGGCGCGTTGTGCACCGGTGTTTACGCAGGGTTCGCGTTATCCTTCCTGCAGGCAGTGGGCTCCTCGGGGCCTCGTAACCGTGTGATCATGGCCGGTGCCGCGGCGGTGATCTCTGTGCTGGTCGTCACGGCCGGATTGTTGCTCGAACGTGCGTGTCGCATTCCCAAGGACCCGGACGAAACCCCTTAACATGACGACCCATGGGGTCAAGGGGTAGCCGCCGTCGAACCAGGACCACAGTTCTCACCGTCGCCAACGGTCTGGTGATCGTTGTCTGTCTGGGCGTGAGCGTCGCCCTGTTCTCACAGAACGCCTGGATTCTCCGGGCGGCCGCCGGGGGTGCTGTCCTGGTCGCGATCGCTGCCTCGGTGCTGTTCCGGCACCAGCTGCTGGTGGAGCGGCTGAAACACTCCGACGAACGCGCGCAGGTCGCACAGGAGTACTCGCGGATCACCAGCGCCCGGGTCGTCGAGAACGCCGAGTTCGTCGACCTGATGCAGCGCCGGCTGGACAAGATCGACCAGCGCCTGGACAAGATCGACGAGGAGGTCGCGACCGTGGTCGCGGCCGGCGACAAACACTCCCAAGCCGAGGCACCAACCGTCGTAGACCTCAAACTCCGCGGCCTAGCCGCCTCCTAACCCACCCCCACACCCGCGCCGAGCGCCACGCCCGCGCCCACACCCGCGCCAAGCGCCACGCCCGCGCCCACACCCGCGCCGAGCGCCACGCCCGCGCCGAGCGCCCGCGCCACGCCCACCCGCCCGCGCCACGCCCAGCACCCGCGCCCGCCCAGCGCCCGCCCAGCGCCCGCGCCGCGCCCGCGACGTCTGAGGGGCCAGCCCCTGAGCCGTTGGGTTGGCCCCCGAGATTCTTGGGGCCGAACCCATCAACTGCGGGGCTGACCCCTGAGAGGGTGGGTTGGCCCTTGAGAGGGTGGGTTGGGCCGCGGGGTTTTGGGGGGCGAACCCGTCGGGTGTGGGGCTGGCCGCTGAGGGGGTGGGGGTCGGGTAGGTTCGGGGGGTGGAGCTTGGTGAGTTGGTGAAGGTTGCGGGGGCGGCGGTTGAGCGTGGGCGGGCGGTGGCTCGGTCGCGGGCGCCGGGGGAGCTGACCTTGAAGGGCGACCGGGATATGGCGTCCGAGGTGGACTTTGCGGTTGAGCGTGAGGTGCGGGCGTTCCTGGAGCGCGAGACGCCGGAGATCGGGGTGCTCGGCGAAGAGAAAGGCGGCGCCACCGACGGGACGCGCTGGGTGCTCGACCCGGTGGACGGCACGGTGAACTTCATCCACGGCGTACCGCTGTGGGCCATCTCGCTCGGGCTGATCCACGAAGGCCGGGCGGTCGCGGGCGTGATCGACCACCCCGCGCTGGGTACGACGTACGCTGCCGCCGAAGGTCTCGGAGCCACCTGTAACGGGCGGCCGATCCGGGGCAGCGAGTGCACCGACCTGTCCGACGCGCTGGTGTCGATCGGCGACTACGCGGTCGGCCCGAACGCCGAGCAGGTGAACGCGGAACGGGTCGCGCTCACCGAGCGGCTCTACCCGCGGGTGCAGCGGCTCCGGATGATCGGTACGGCCGCGACCGCGCTGACCTGGACCGCGCACGGGTACTTCGACGCGATGATCCTGTTCTCGAACAAGCCGTGGGACACGATGGCCGGCGTGGCGATCTGCCGTGAAGCCGGCGTGACCGTACTGGACCTCGACGGCACCGAGCACGCGCCGGAGTCCCGCGGCGTGTTCGCGGTCGCCGAGGGCATCCGCGAACCACTCCAGGAGCTACTCGGCTGACCTACTCGGCTGACCTACTTGGCTGACCTGCTTGGCTCGACTTGCCTCTACTTGTCGATGTCGCCCACGACGAAGAACATGCTGCCGAGGATCGCGATCATGTCCGGGATCATCGTGCCGGGCAGCAGCGCCGGCAGCGCGGAGATGTTGTTGAAGCTGGCCGAGCGCAGCTTCAGCCGCCACGGGGTCTTGTCGCCGCGGGAGACCAGGTAGTAGCCGTTGATCCCCAGCGGGCTCTCGGTCCAGGCGTACGTCTGGCCTTCCGGGACCTTGAGGATCTTCGGCAGCCGGACGTTCACCGGTCCGGCCGGCAGCGTGGACAGCTTGTCCAGACAGGCGTCGATCAGATCGAGGGACACCTTCACCTGCTCGAGCAGCACTGCGAACCGCGCGTAGCAGTCGCCTTCGGGGCGGGTGACGACGCGGAGTACATCCGTCAGCTCCCCGTACGCCAGGTAGGGCTCGTCGCGGCGCAGGTCCGCGTCCACGCCGGAGGCACGGGCGATCGGGCCGGAGACGCCGTACTGGGCGACCAGCTCGGGTGCGAGTTTGCCGACGCCGACCGTCCGGGCTCGGAAGATCTCGTTGCCGAGGATGATCTCCTCGATGTCGGGCAGCCGGCCGCGGACCGCGGCGGAGGCGGCGGCGGCGCGGCCGAGCCAGCCGTACGGCAGGTCCTCCTTGAGGCCGCCGACCCGGTTGAACATGTAGTGCATCCGGCCGCCGGACAGTTCCTCCATCACCGCCTGGATCGTCTCGCGCTCCCGGAATGCGTAGAACACCGGCGTGATCGCGCCGAGCTCCAGCGGGTACGAGCCGAGGAACATCAGGTGGTTGAGCACTCGGTTCAGCTCGGCCAGCAGCGTACGCAGCCAGACCGCGCGTTCTGGTACCTCGAGGCCCATCATTCGCTCCACCGCGATGACGACGCCGAGCTCGTTCGCGAAGGCGGACAGCCAGTCGTGCCGGTTCGCCAGCACGATGATCTGCCGGTAATCGCGGACCTCGAACAGCTTCTCGGCACCGCGGTGCATGTAGCCGATGATCGGTTCGCAGCCGACGATCCGCTCCCCGTCGAGGGTCAGCCGCAGCCGCAGTACGCCGTGGGTGGCCGGGTGTTGCGGCCCGATGTTGAGCACCATGTCGGTGGTCGGCAGGTCCGATCCGGCCCCACCACGCTCGTACGCGGGGTCGAATCCGGCAGCTCCGGCCCCGACTCCAACCACTCTTTCGGTGCTCATGCCCTCTATCGTGACAGGCTGGGGGCGTGGATGACCTTTTCGCACCCTCGGATGTCAGTTGGACGCCGGTGTCACCCAAGCTGGCCACGCTGCGCCGGCTGAATGCGGGGATCATGGCCGGACTGGTGGCGATCGTGGCGCTGGTGGCGCTCGGTCTGACGGTCGGCTGGCTGTACGGCCTGCTCGCGGTGGTCGTGATTGCCCTGCTGCTCGCCTGGTCCTGGGTGCTGATCGGCCGCAACCAGCGGTCCTGGAAGTACGCGGAGCGCGAGGACGAGCTGCTGGTCAGCCACGGGATCATGTTCCGCGAGCTGGTCGTCGTGCCGTACGGGCGGATGCAGTTCGTCGACGTGACCGCCGGGCCGCTGGAGCGGGCGTACGGGATGGCCACGGTCGAACTGCACACCGCGACGCCGGCGACCGACGCGAAGATCCCGGGGCTGCATCCGGATGAGGCGAGCCGCCTGCGGGACCGGTTGTCCGCTCTTGGCCAGGCGCAGGCGTGGGGCCTGTGACCGAGCAACCGGCGGCAGAGGTAGTCGGTCAGCGGCTGCACCCACTGACCCCGTTCGTGAAGGGCTGGGGGTACTTCGTTGTCGCGGCGGTCGCCCTGGTCAACAACGAAGGGCTGCGCAGGAACCTGACCATCGCGGGCATCGGCCTGGCCGCCGTACTCGTCGGAGGCATCCTGCTCGGTGCTCTGTCCTGGTGGTTCACCAAGTGGCAGCTGACCGGCGAGGCGATCCGGGTGGACAGCGGGTTCCTGTTCCGGCGGACGCGGATCATCCGGTTCGACCGCATTCAGGCGATCGACGTGGCGCAGCCGTTCGTCGCGCGGCTGTTCGGCATGGCTGAGCTGCGGATGGACGTAGCCGGCGGTGGCAAGAGCGACGGCAAGCTGAGCTACTTCCGGTACGAGGAGGCCGTACAGCTACGGACCACCCTGCTGGTACGGGCGAAGGGTGAACAGGGTGCTGCGCAACAAGAGCTGGAGCAGCAGGCCGAAGCCGAGGCGCCACCACTCCTGACCGTACCGACGAACCGGTTGCTCGGTGCGACGCTGCTGTCGTCCACTGTGGTCGGTAGTGCCGGTGCCCTGATCTGGCTGATCGTCGCGACCATGGTGCTGAACTTCCACGTCGGTCTGGTCGCCGGTCTGCCCCTGCTGCTCGGTGTCGTGCACCCGATCTGGAAGCAGGTCGTCGGCAACCACGGCTTCACGCTGTCCGAGTCCAGCCATGGTCTGCGGACAAAGCGCGGTCTGCTGGACGTACAGCGGCAGACGATCCCGCCGGGCCGCGTACAAGGGCTGCTGATCACCGAGCCGCTGATCTGGCGGCTGATCGGCTGGTCACGGGTCGAGCTGGACATCGCCGGTGTAGCCGGCAAGAAGGAAGACGGCGAGGACGACTTCGACGGCGCACAGCTGCTGCCAGTGGGCGAGCGGACCGAGGTGGCGTACGTACTGAGCCGTGTCCTACCCGGCTTTGATCTCGCCCGGATCGAGATGCATCGCGCACCGGAACGAGCCAAGTGGCTGCGACCGATCGGCTGGCGCTACCTGGCGTACGGCGTCGATGAGCAGGTGATGGTGGCCACCAAAGGCTGGGTGAGCCGGCAGACCTCGATCGTGCTGCACCACAAGACGCAGTCCGTACGGATGGCGCAGGGACCGATCCAGCGGCGGCTGGGACTTGCCAACGTGCATGCGGATACGCCGCTCGGTCCGACGAACGTCATCGCGTTCCATCGGGACCAGGCCGAGGCCGCGGTACTGGTGGATGCTCAGGCGGACAGGGCGCGGGAAGCCCGGCGTACGGCGTCGGCTCCGGTGGCTGTCCAGACCCAGCCGAACCCACCGAGTCCGGACGGGTCCAGCAGCTCACCTGCTTCGCCCGCGGATGACAGCTCGGCCAGATAGCGCATCGGCTCGGTCTGGGCGAGCTCCAGCGGCGGCCGGCGGCCGGACAAGCCCAACTGGGTGAGGGCGTCTCGTTGTGACACCAGCTGGCCGTCAACGGCTGCTGCGAGTGAGTCGAGTGCTACGTGTGCGGTGATGTCGCAGCTGCCGTCCGGCTCCGGTGCGCACTCCTGGCCGGAGCGGAAGCCGGTCAGGCTGCCGAAGGGCGGCCGGGTCGCTTTCAGATGGCCGTAGTCGATAGCGATCGCTACTGCGCCTGGGTCGAGTCGCCGGACCACGTCCTGCCAGGCCTCGTCTCTGGCTCGCCCGACCTCGGCACGATCACCTGGTTCACCCGGCCACCACTGCTGTAGCCAGTCCAGGTCGTTGCCGGCTACAACCGCACCTGGTGTCAGGTCAGGGAGCAGGTAGTGCGGTACGCCGTCCTCGTCCCACTCGGCAAGCTCGCACGGGACGTTGTCGAGCCACTCGTTCGCGATCACCAGTCCGGTCAAGCGGTCAGGCAGCTGGTCGTCCAGCTCGATGTCTCGTACAGCGAGCCCCTCGGCGCGCAGCACCTTGCCCAGCTCACCTGAGCCCGCTCCGATGTCCACAACCTGCGTGAGCTCCAGTTGCGTGGCCAACCGGGCAATGGCCCGTCCGAAGAGGCTGGAGGCGTGCACAGAGGTCCGGAAGTGCGCTGCGGGCCGCTGGTGACGGTAGAAGCCGTCAGGGCCGTACAGAGCCTCCTGCCACGCGTCCCGGTAGGTCGTCATCTGGAGCCGAGTGGCACGGTGCCGAGCTGCTGCCACGTTCCGTCAGCATCCTCGCGCCACAGTCCCAGCTCGGTCAGGCGCATTGTCGGGGCCGGTGTGGCGGCCAGCGCGGCAGTGGCTTCGGCCAGTACGGCCGGACCGCCCTGTTTGGACGATGAGATGGTCAGGTGTGGCCGCGCGTCCGGGAACTCACCGCCGTACGGCGGGCACTCCGGGAAAGCCGCGAACACGTTCAGCAGGAGTGAGCGGACCGTGTCGAAGGGCTCCGGCTTCAGCCAGACGGTGCCGTTCGGGAACTGGCCCGCGGTCGGGAAGCTGAGCTCGAAGGGCTCGATGGTCGACACAGCGGCACGCAGCCGGGCGATGTCCGCCTCGGTGGGCTCGGCGACCCAGGGGACCAGCACAGTGACGTGCGGCGGGATCAGCTCGGTCAGTGGGACCTGTGGCCGGGCTGAGGACCGTGACACCGAACGCCAGCGGTCCGTGTACGCCGCCAGTTCGGGCACTGTGATCAGAATCGCCGTCAATCCGGTCCGTGCTGCCCACGCATCAGTCACCGCAGCATCTTCTCATCGCCTACGCTGGCAGATAGATCGTCTGGTACCCCGCCGCGGGACTGGAACGAGAAGAGAGTTGAGTGATGGAACGGATCGGCTTGATCGGAGCCGGCCGGGCCGGGTCCGCCGTGGGAGCAGCCTTGGCGGCAGCCGGACATCCCCTGGTCGGTGTCACCGCACGGTCGGACGCGTCTCTGGAACGCGCCGCCCGCCTACTACCTGGCGTACCGGTGCTGCCGCCTGCTGAGGTCACGCAGCGGGCCGACGTGGTGCTGGTCGCCGTACCGGATGACCTGATCCGCCAGGTGGCGCAGGCGCTGCCGTTGCGCAGTGGGCAGTACGTCGTACACCTGTCTGGTGCGCACGGGCTGGAGCCGCTGGCGGGGCTGAGTGCGACGCCGGTAGCCCTGCATCCGTCGATGACCTTTCCCGGTGGGCCTGTGCGGCTGGACGGGGTCATGTTCACGGCTACCGCGCCAGAGGCGGCTCAGGAGGTCGTGGAACGGCTGGTGAAGGCGCTGGGTGGACAGGTGCAGTGGGTGTCTGACGAGCAGCGTGCGCGCTACCACGCCGGTCTGGTGCACGGGGCGAACCACCTGACCACGCTAGTCACCCAAGCGATCGGTGTACTGCGAGCGGCTGGGGTGGCTGATCCGGTCGCCACACTGCGCCCGCTGCTGACCGCAACCCTCGACAACACGCTGCGGGCCGGTCATCATGCGCTCACCGGGCCGATTGCCCGGGGCGACCTCGACACCGTCGCGGCACACCTCGCAGTACTGCCGGATCACACAGGTAGGACCTACGTCGAGCTGGCCCGCGCGACCGTGGAGCTGGCGGCGGCGGACGGCCGGCTGGACGCGGCGACAGCCGGCCGGTTCACCGAACTACTCGACGGGCACCGGACAGCGCAGACAGGGGAGGCACCGCGATGAGACTCACCCAGACCAAGGCCGAGCTGCGAGCAGCGACCGCGATCCGGCCACGCGCGGTGGTGATGACGATGGGCGCGCTGCACGAAGGCCACGCGGCGCTGCTGGCCGAGGCGCGCGAACGGGTCGGACCCGAGGGCAGCGTGGTCCTGACGATCTTCGTGAACCCGTTGCAGTTCGGGCCGTCGGAGGACTTCGACCGGTACCCGCGCACGCTGGCCAGCGACCTGGCGATCGCCAAGAGCGAGGGCGTCGACCTGGTCTTCAACCCGTCCCGCGACGAGCTGTACCCGAACGAGCCGTCGGTCACCGTGCATCCGGGGCCACTCGCGGACGAACTCGAAGGTGTGTTCCGGCCGGGGCATTTCTCCGGCGTACTCACCGTGGTCTCGAAGCTGCTGCACTTGACCGCTCCGGACATCGCGCTCTTCGGTGAGAAGGACTACCAGCAGCTGACGCTGATCCGCGAGATGGTGTGCGACCTGGACATGGATCTGGACGTGATCCCGGTGCAGACCGTACGCGAGCCGGACGGGCTGGCGTTGTCGTCACGCAACCGCTATTTGAGCGAGACCGAGCGTGACGAGGCGCTGGTGCTCTACCGGGCGCTTAGCGCCGGAGCGAAGGCCGGGATGAACGGCCCGGACGCGGTGGTGGCCGCCGCACAGGCCGAACTCGAAGCGGTACCGTCCGTGAAGATCGACTACCTGGCCCTGCGCGCCCCCGATCTCGGCCCGGTGATCGGCCCCGGCGAAGCGAGAATGCTGATCGCCGCGCGGGTTGGTCTGACTCGTCTCATTGACAACATTTCCATCACCCTCAGATGAATTCCGTTGATACGGTCACCGAATGACCGTGCCCGCAGTCCCGCAACGGCTGGCCGCTCCCGAACCCGGGTGGACCGACAGTGTCGACGTAGTGGTGATCGGTTCCGGCGTGGCCGGGCTGACCGCTGCTTTGAAGGCCCGTGAGCTGGGGTCCGTGCTGGTGGTGACGAAGGACGTCGTCGCCTCCGGGTCCACGCAGTGGGCGCAGGGCGGGATCGCCGCCGCGCTCGACCCGGAGGACTCGCCGGAGGAGCATCTGCAGGACACCCTGGTCGCCGGCGCCGGGCTGAGCGACCCGGAAGCCGTGCGAGTGCTCGTCACCGAGGGACCGGAGGCGGTGCACGACCTGATCGACCTGGGCGCGCGCTTCGACACCCTGGCCGACGGTGAGATCTCGCTCGGCCGCGAGGGCGGTCACCACCGGAACCGGATCGCCCACGCGGGCGGTGACGCGACCGGCGCGGAGATCGAGCGGGCGCTGGTCGCCGCGGTCAAACGCGCCAAGGACATCCGCATCATCGAGCATGCGCTCGTACTCGATCTGCTGACCGCCGCCGACGGCGCGATCGCCGGCGTCACGCTGCACGTGATGGGTGAAGGCCAGCTGGACGGCGTCGGCGCGATCCGGGCCCGGGTCGTCATCCTCGCCTCCGGCGGGCTCGGACAGTTGTACGCGGCAACGACCAACCCGAGCGTGTCCACCGGTGACGGGATGGCGCTCGCGTTGCGTGCCGGTGCGAAGGTCCGTGACCTGGAGTTCGTGCAGTTCCACCCGACCGTACTGTGGCTGGGCAAGAGCGCGAAAGGCCAGCAGCCGTTGGTGTCCGAGGCGGTGCGGGGCGAAGGCGCGTTCCTCGTCGATCACACCGGCAAGCGGTTCATGCTCGGTCAGCACGAGCTCGCCGACCTGGCGCCGCGGGACATCGTGGCGAAGGCGATCATGCGGCAGATGCTTGCTACCGGCAAGGATCATGTCTACTTGGATGCCCGGCACTTCGGCGACGAGAAATGGCGGGTCCGGTTCCCGACCATCCTCGCGTCCTGCCGATCGCACGGTATCGACCCGGTGCGCGAACTGATCCCGGTCGCCCCCGCCTGTCACTACTCGTCCGGTGGCGTCCGGACCGACCTGAACGGCGAGACGTCGGTGCCCGGGTTGTACGCCTGCGGCGAAGTCGCCTGCACCGGCGTACACGGCGCCAACCGGCTCGCGTCGAACTCGTTGCTCGAAGGCCTGGTGTTCGCCCGCCGGATCGCGGCGCATCTCGCCACCGGGCTGCCCGAACAGCGTGATCCGGTCGAGGACACGCGTACGCCCGGGCTCGTCGATGCGGATGTGGTGCCTGAGCTGCAGCGTGCGATGACTGTCGGCGCCGGTGTGATCCGGAGCGCGGCCGGCCTGGCCGAGGCGGGCGCGACGATCGCGAAGCTGATGGAGCTGCCGTACGACGAGCCAGGTACGCCCGGCTGGGAGGCCACCAACCTGGTCACAGTGTCCGCGGCCCTGATCGCGGCCGCGACCGTCCGCGAGGAGAGCCGCGGCGCGCACTGGCGCGAGGACCACCCGGATCGCGACGACCGGAACTGGTCGGGCAGTCTGGACCTCACGTTGCCCGCGGTACGTGACCGAGCTGTGCCCCAGGCGACGTTTGTCCCACGTGTTTCTGAGGAGAATGACCGGCATGGATGAGACAGTCGACCGGCAGTGGGTCGCGGACCTCGTGCGGGCAACCATCGAAGAGGATCTGGCCGGTGGGGTGGACGTGACCACCACAGCCACCGTCGACCCGGATCAGGTGTCCGTCGCCGAGCTGGTGGCCCGGGGCGATGGTGTCGTCGCCGGGCTGGAGATCGCCGAGCTGGTGCTTCGTCAGGTCGCCGCCCCGGACGTGCTGGAGATCGAGTACAGCGTGCGCGACGGCGCGTCCGTACACGCGGGTGACGTGCTGATGACGGTCCGGGGCAAGACCCGGCAACTGCTCACCGCCGAGCGCACCACGCTGAACCTGCTCTGCCACCTGTCCGGTGTCGCGACGCTGACCCGGCGCTGGGTGGACACAATCGAGGGCACCGGCGCGGTCATTCGCGACACCCGGAAGACGATGCCGCTGCTCCGGTCGCTGGAGAAGTACGCGGTCCGCTGTGGTGGCGGGAAGAACCACCGGATGGCGCTGTCCGATGCCGCGCTGATCAAGGACAACCACGTGATCGCGGCCGGTGGGGTCGCCGAGGCGTTCCGGCTGGTCCGCAAGGCGTACCCGGACCTCTCGATCGAGGTCGAGGTCGACTCGGTCGAGGACGCGCTGATCGCGGTCGAGTCCGGCGCGGAGCTGATCTTGCTGGACAACATGGCGGTTCCGCTGCTGCGCGAGGCGGTCGAGAAGGTGGCCGGCCGCGCTCGGCTCGAGGCCTCCGGCGGGCTGACCCTGGACACGGCCCGCGCCGTCGCCGAAACCGGCGTGGACTTCCTGGCCGTCGGCGCGCTGACGCACTCGGCGCCCGTACTCGACATCGCTTTGGACCTGCAGGAGGCCTGATGTTGCTGGCCGTTGCCGTCGAGAACACCAGGACGCTGGTCGGCCTGGTGTTCGAGGGCACGGTCAAGCGGCACTGGTGGGTCGGCACGGACCCGCGGCGTACGGCGGACGAGTGGGCTGTGCTTTTACAGGGCCTGCTGACCGGCGAGTTGCAGGTGTCCGGAATCGCCGTGTGCTCCGCCGTACCGCACGTCCTGCACGAGCTTCGTGATGTCGTCGGGCGGTACTACCAGAACGTACCGAGCGTGGTCGTCGAACCAGGAGTGAAGACCGGTCTTCCGGTCCTGGTGGACAATCCGCGCGAGGTCGGTACGGACCGGATCGCCAACGCGCTGGCCGCGGTACACAAGTACGGCGCGCCCTGCCTGGTGGTCGATGTCGGTACCGCGATCACCATCGATCTGGTGAACCCGGCCGGTGCGTTCAGCGGCGGAGTGATTGCCCCAGGCATCGAAACCGCGACCGACGCGCTCGGGCAGGCAGCCGCGCAACTGCGCCGGGTCGAGCTGGTCCGGCCGCGTTCCGTGGTCGCGAAGAACACCGTGGAGGCCCTGCAGTCCGGCGCGATCCACGGCTTCGCGGCCCTGATCGACGGACTGCTGGCCCGCATCCGGCAAGAACAATCACTTCCCGCGGGCACCACCGTCGTACTGACCGGCGCCCTCGCCCCACTCCTGGCCGGCCAGCTCACCACCCCGGTCCACAACGAACCGCTACTGACCTTGCACGGTCTGTACTACGCGTACGTCCGCAATTTAGGTGCCTGAGGCAACTGAACTGATCGGGCGGCCGACTGTCAGGGCCGTGCGGAGGTTCTCCGGCAGAGCGCCGAAGGTGGAGTCCGGTTGGGTGCCGGTGGCGTCGAGCGTTTTGGAGAAGAACGCCCGGGCCGCCGCGGTGAGGGCGATGTCGAGTACGTCGTCGTCCGACAGGCCAAGAGCTTTCAGGTCGTCGATGTCCGTTTGCGTGACCGCGTCGGCGCCGAGCGCTACCTTGCGGGCGAAGGACATCACCGCCTGATCGACCGGGTCCGCCGGCCCCGCGCCGGCCAAGGCGGTGACTTCGTCGGCAGTGAAGAACTTGTCGGCCAGCACCTGACCATGCGCGAGACTGCAGTAGCTCGACTTCAGCGCGGTCGCCGCCGCGAACGTGGCGAGCTCGAACCGGCGCAGGTCCATGGACTCCTTGATCGCGCTACCCAGCTGCTTCCACGCCTCGTACACGGCCGGCCTGGCCGCGAACACACGGACGTAATTGGGTACGTGCCCGGCCGGCGCCCGGTTCCGGTCGAAGAACTCCGGGTCGTCGGGTGTGTCGATGAATGCCATCCTGGTTCCCCCCTTTGTGGCTGCTCTCACGGTAGAGCCGCGATACCGATCCGGCAACGGTGATAGGGCTCGGGTACCCGCTACTGGGTAAGGTTCACCCGGACGTGAGGCAGCGGAGACGAGGTGGTCGGAGTGCGGCGCTTTCTCGCCGTAGCACTGGTGGTTCTGGCGGGGAGTGCTTCGCTGACCGCCTGTTCCTCCGATCCCGCTCCGTCCGACGTCGCGGTCGCCTGGGCGCCGAACGGGCGGCCCGCGGTCGTGGTGACCTGGAAGGACGGCGGCCAGCCGAACCGGATCACCATCGAGGGCGTACTCAGCGAGAGCCCTTCGTACGTGAAGTACATCCCGGCCGGGGACCCGAATCGCTGGGAGATCCCGACGTCGGCGTTCCCTCCGGACGGCAACTACAAGGTCGCGGTGGCGACCGGGACCTCGCAGGGCGGCGTGACCAGCAAGCTGACCCGCTCGCCGGTGTTCGACACCGACGGCCCGGTCCGGCCGAACACCGCGACGGTCGCGGCACAAGGCCGGGGCGTGCTGATCAACTGGTCGGTGCCGGTCGCGCCCCAGGATTTCACCCCGAACGATCCGCTGGACGTCACCGGCAAGAAGACCCAGCGGTACGTGCCGATGATCGGCCGGCCAGGTGAGACGCTGAAGGCGATCGGTCCGGCGACGACGTCGAACCAGCAACTGATCAAGAGCATCAAGCCGCCGTACGTCTTCCAGTTGCGTACCCAGAACGAATGGGGTGCCCGGATGGGCGGGCAGGTGCTCGGCCTGACCAGCTCGATCAGCGGGGCGGTGCCGCCGCTGGCGCAGTTCAGCGTGCCGATCCGGGTCAAGGGCCGCGTCATCCTGCAGCAGGTCGGGTGCGATCTGGAGGCGAAGTGCGGTACGCAGCGCGCGACGCCGGCCGGCGTACCCGTCGTGGTGCTGACCCAGGTCACCCCGGGCGCGCGCTGGACTCCGGCGGCGCGGGGCGTGACGACCAGCGGCGGGTACTACGACATCGGCGTACCGACGGGTGGCAGCCGTCCGTACAAGATCACCGTGCCGGTGTACACGAAGCCCGGGATGATCACGGGCGAGTCCTCCAGCAAGCCGGGGTACACGCGGACGGTCGTACGCGTCGCGTCCGCCGGTTTCGCGGGGGGTGAGACGGCGAAGAAGGCCGGGTCGACGGTGACCGTGGCGATCGCGGTGAAGCCGGCCATGAGTACGACCGTGATGCTGCAGGTCTGGAACCGGCAGACGCGGACCTGGACCAACGTGAAGGCCTTGCCGATGCGGCAGGGGCAGGCCGCGCTGGCGTTCAAGGCCGGGCAGGCGGGGGACTTCGTCTACCGGTTCGTGGTGCCGGGCGCGATGATGTTCGGCCGGCCGATGGACGGCGCCACCACGCCGGGACTCGCGCTACACGTCCGCTGACTCGGCGGCCGTGGTCGCCGGGCTGGTCGTCGTTTCCGCGGTCTCGGCGGCCTCGCGGCGGCGCTTGCGGACCTTGTGCACGACGTACAGCGCGACCGCGACGACCGCGACCGCGATCAGCGCGCCGACCGACACCCGGCCGAAGATCTTGTCCGCGTTGTCACCGATCTTGTACGCGACGATGCCGATCGTGGCCGACCAGGCGATCCCGCCCGCCGCGTTCGCGGCCAGGAACTTCGGGTAGTGCATCCGCAGCATGCCCGCCATCGGGCCGGCGAAGATCCGCAGCAGCGCGGCGAACCGGCCGAAGAACACGGTCCAGACGCCGTACTTGTGGAAATACTTCTCGGCCCGGACGATCCGGTCCTCGGAGAAGTGGTGGAACCGTTTGCCGAGCCGTTCGAACAACCGGCGGCCGGCCTTGCGGCCGATGAAGTACCCGATCGAGTCGCCGATGATCGCGCCCAGCGCGGCGGCCAGGATGACGAACTCGATCTTCAGGTGGTGCTGCTGCGAGGCGAGCAGCGCGGCCGCGATCAGCGTGGTCTCACCGGGCAGCGGTACGCCCATGCTCTCGACGCCGATGACGAGTCCGACCACCAGGTACGCGAGCACCGCGACACCGGACGGGATGGCGATTGCCTGCGCGATCAGCAGTGGTTCCCCCATGTACCCATGGTGACATCGTCAGGCAACCGCTTTCGTGCCGGGGCAACAATCCCAGGGGCTACCCCCGGGAGATTTCAGGGTTGTGGCCGTTCTCGGACGGCAGCTCCGCGGGTGGTTTCGGGGTGGGCGTGTCGTCACCGCTGAACGCCTTGGTGACGTTCTGGAGCGCGGTGGTGACCTCGGACGGGATCACCCAGAACGTGTTGCCGGGGCCTTTGGCCAGCTCGGGGAGCATCTGCAGGTACTGGTACGCGAGCAGCTTCGGGTCCGGGTCGTTGCGGTGGATCGCCTCGAACACGGTGTCGATCGCCTTCGCCTGGCCCTCGGCGCGCAGGATCGCCGCTTGCCGGTCGCCCTCCGCGGTCAGGATCCGGGACTGCCGCTGGCCCTCGGCGTTCAGGATCGCGGCCCGCTTCTCCCGCTCGGCCCGCATCTGCTTCTCCATCGACTCCTTGATCGACGCCGGTGGCTCGATCGCCTTCAGCTCGACCCGGTTCACCCGGATCCCCCACTTGCCGGACGCCTCGTCCAGTACCCCGCGCAGGATCGAGTTGATGTGCTCGCGCGAGGTCAGGGTCTTCTCCAGGTCCAGGCTGCCGATCACGTTCCGCAGCGTGGTCACCGTCAGCTGCTCGATCGCCTGGATGTAGTTGAAGATCTCGTACGCGGCCGCGCGCGGATCGGTGACCTGGAAGTAGAGCACCGTGTCGATGTGGACGACCAGGTTGTCCTCGGTGATCACCGAGTTCGGCTGGAACGAGACCACCTGTTCGCGCAGGTCGATCAGCGGCCGGGGCCGGTCGACGAATGGGATCACCACGTTCAGGCCGGGTTCGAGGGTACGCAGGTACCGGCCGAGGCGCTCGACGTTGCTGGCCCGCGCCTGCGGGACGATCCGTACCGTCCGCAGGACCAGAGCGACGGCGAGCAGTGCGACGACCAGTCCGATGATCAGTTCGGCCATGGCTCCTCCTGAGGATGGACGAGAGCAGTGGCGCCCTCGATGGCGAAGACGTCGACCCGGGTGCCGGCCGGGATGAGCAGGTCCGGGTCGTAGGAGCGCGCGCTCCACTCCTCGCCGCCGATCCGGACCCGGCCGGTGTCCCGGTCACAGGTCGCGAGCACGACGGCCTCCCGGCCGACCAGGGCGGCCACACCGGTACGGATCAGTGGATGCCCGGTCAGGTGCCGGCGCGCGACCGGCCGGACCAGCGTGATCAGTGCACCCGCCGTGGCGGCGAACGCGACCACCTGGAAGCCGGTGCCGAGACCCAGCCCGGCCATACCGGCCGCGGCCAGCGCGGCGACGGCGAGCAAGAGCAGGTCGAAGGTCGCTGTCATCAACTCGGCCGTGCCGAGGACGGCGGCGACGATCACCCACAGAACCCAGGACTGCATGACGACCACCCGATGGCGGAAATACCTCTACTTCGAAGGTACTCCTGGATACGCCTGGAAACAGCTAACGGTTCAGACAGCCTCAGGCGTCTTCCGGCGGCTCACCGGTGGGTACGACGGCGAACAGCGTGCTCACTTGGCGTGACCCCGGCGTCCGGCCTTTCGCCGGCCGCCGCTTCTCGAAGCGCTCCACCAGCTCGGCCAGCTCCTTGCCGAGCTGCTTGGCCTCGTCGTGGGTGAGCCACAACCGGGACCGGCTCAGCGAGCTCACGTCGTCCCACGGGTCGTCCGCGTCCAGCTCGGCGAACCGGTCGATCACCGCGTCGGCGGTGCTCCGGATCATCGCCTGACTGGCCAGCCGCCCGGAGCCGCCGGACTGCGACGAGATCATCAGGCTGCGCGCCGGTGCCCGCCACGGGCGTTCGCGGCCGTCAGCTGATTCCTCGGCGCGCTCGATGATGCCCCACTTCTCCAGCGCGCGGAGGTGGTAGCTCATCGCCGACGGGGTCAGCCCGGCCAGCTCGGCGCACTCGGTCGCGGTCAGCACCTGGCCGTTGAACAGCTCGTCGATGATCCGCTGCCGGGCCGGATGCGCGAGCGCGCGGATCGCCCGCGGGTCGCTGATCACCAGCCGTTTCTTGAGGGCCACCAGGTCAGCGTAGCGAACCGGTTGACGCCGGAAAATATGAAGTGTTTACTTCATAACTGTGAAGCAAACACTTCAGGTTTCGATCTGGTCGTACCGGGACATCCGGTTGGTGCTGCCGGCCCGGGCGGTGTCGTACGCGGGCGACGCGATCGCGATGATCGCGCTCACCCTGCGTGTCTCGGACGGGCACGGTCCGGCCGCCGTCACCGCGTTGCTGCTCGCGTTTGCCGTACCGACGGTGGCGATGATCCCGTTCGCCGGGCGGATCGTGGACGGGTTCGACTCGCGTACGGTGCTGGTCTGGTCGGGGCTCTTGCAGGTGATTGCCGGTGTCGGACTCGCGTTCGTGCACAACCTCGTACCAACGTTGTTGCTGGTGTGTGTGCTTCAGATCGGTCAGGCGGTCTCTGGGCCGGCGTGGGGTGCGCTGATTCCGCGGATAGTCGGCGAGGAGCTGATCGGTCGTACTACTGGCGCAAGTCAGGCGCTGATCGGGGTCGCGACGCTGGCCGGGTCAGCGGCTGGTGGTCTGCTGGTCGGATGGTCCGGGAGCCGCGGCGCGTTGCTGGTCGACTCCGCGACGTTCATGGTCCTGGTAGTGGTCGCGGCGCTCGTACGCACCCGCCGGCGGCCGGAGCCGGGTGCTGACGTTGAGAAGGGCGGGGTGTCCGCGGGGCTGCGGGCCATCTTCGGGGACGGCGTACTGCGCATCCTGGTGCCGGGACTCTGGGTGTTCGTGCTGGTGGGTGAGGCCGTCAACGTCGTGGAGGTCTTCCTCATTACCGGTGAGCTGGGACTCGGTCCGAGCGGGTACGGCGCTGCTGGTGCTGCTACTGGGGCCGGTGCGATTCTCGGTGCCTGGTACAGCGGCCGCCTGCGCAGTGACCAGAGCCGAACCCGCGGTGTGGTCGCTGGAATGGCTGCGATAGGTGCGGCGTGCGTGGTGATCGGATTGGCCGGCAACTTCGCGGTACTCCTGGTCGGGTCCACTGCGATCGGTGTGGGTAGCGGACTGCTGAACTCGGCGACCAGCGCGCTGGTGGTGACTCGATCGAGCGATTCGGTGCGCGGGCGGGTGATCGCGGCCCTGAACGGAACAGCCCGCTCGTGCAGCATCTTCGCGATGCTGCTGGGCGGTCTGGCGGGTACATTGCTCGGTCCGCGCGGCACTTTCGTGACCGGTGGAGTGGCCTGCGCGATAGCTGCGGTGGCAGTCGGAGCGTTGGTCGCCCGAACAAAGGATTCGGAACAAGAGGTAGTCAGTCATTAGCCTTTGCTTATGACTGATGCACACGTGGACCCGGTGAACCCCGACAACGGGCAGGACGACCTGCCCGAGCAGCTGCGGGTCCGCCGGGAGAAGCGTGACCGCCTGCTGGCGGAAGGAGTGCAGCCGTACCCCATCTCCGTGCCGCGGACGCACCTGCTGAAGGACCTCCGCGCCAAGTACGACGCGCAGGAGCTGGCGGCGGACACTCGCACCGGCGAGCAGGTCTCGGTGGCCGGCCGGGTGATCTTCCTGCGCAACACCGGCAAGCTCTGCTTCGTACGGCTCCGTGAGGGCGACGGCACCGAGCTGCAGGTCATGCTCTCGCTGGCTGACGTCGGCGAAGAGGAGCTGGCCCGGTTCAAGCAGCTCGTCGACATCGGCGACCTGCTGTCCGTGCAGGGTGAGGTGATCACCAGCCGGCGCGGTGAGCTGTCGGTGCAGGTGACGGCGTGGCAGATGGCCGCCAAGACGCTGCGCCCGCTGCCGAACGAGCACAATCCGCTGAGCGAAGAGGCGCGCGTCCGGATGCGGTACGTCGACCTGATCGTCCGCCCGGAGGCGCGGGACATGGTGCGCGCCAAGGCGGCCGTGCTCAAGGCGCTGCGGGCGACGTACGACGCGCATGACTTCGTCGAGGTCGAGACCCCGGTGCTGCAGCTCACCAACGGTGGCGCGGCGGCGCGTCCGTTCAGTACGCACCTGAACGCGTTCGACCAGGAGATGAAGCTCCGGATCGCGCTCGAGCTCGACCTCAAGCGCGCGATGATCGGCGGCGTCGACCGGGTGTACGAGATCGGCCGCACGTTCCGCAACGAGGGACTGGACTCCACCCACTCGGCGGAATTCTCGATGATCGAGGCGTATCAGGCGTATGGCGATTACGACACGATGGCCGAGCTGATCCAGGAGCTGATCCGGAACGCCGGTGCCGCGATCGGGCGGACTTCGATCACCGCGCGGGACGGGCAGACCATCGATCTCGAGCAGCCGTTCCGGCACGCGACGCTTTTCGGGCTGCTCTCCGAAGCGGTCGGCGAGCAGGTCGACGTGAGCACCGATCTGGCCACGCTGACGAAGTTGGCCGAGCAGCATGACGTCGAGCTGCAGCCCGGCCGGAATGCCGGTGAGATCGCTGTCGACTTGTTCGAGAAGCTGGCCGAGCACACCTTGATCCAGCCCACCTTTGTCCGTGACTATCCGGAGTCGGCGCGGCCGCTGGCGAAGCCGCACCGGGAAATTCCGGGCCTGGTCGAGGCCTGGGACCTGTTCGTGAACGGCGTCGAACTCGGGGTCGCGTACTCCGAGCTGAACGACCCGGTGATCCAGCGGGATCGCCTGCAGGCACAGTCGATCCAGGCCGCGGCCGGTGATCCGGAAGCGATGGAACTGGACGAGGACTTCCTCCGCGCGATGGAATTCGGGATGCCGCCGGCCGGTGGTATGGGGATGGGCCTGGACCGGTTGGTGATGCTGCTCACCGGGACCGGTATCCGGGAGACGATTCTGTTCCCGCTGCTCCGGCCGGAGTGATTCCGCTTCCGGCCGGAGTGATTCCGTGAATCCCGGACCGGTTCGTTGCATAGCACAACGGACCGGTTCCGGGAATTCCGGGGCCGGTTTTTTAGTCCGGTTCCGGTGCCGGCATTCCGGTCCGGCCGGTTTCGGGATCGTTTCGGCCCGGATGAATACGCAAAGTCACGGTCGCGGTACGGCGGCGATGAATGACAGGAAGCCGGTTTGTGCGGTACAAATCAGGTGCTCACAATTCGGCAGGGGGATTGTGCCCGGTGACGGGCGCGGAAAGGACTGTCATCGATGGCGCAAAGGGTGCAGGTGGTCCTCGAGGACGATCTCGACGGTGGAAAGGCCGACGAGACCGTGACCTTCGGGCTGGACGGGACGACGTACGAGATCGATCTGTCCAAGAAGAATGCCGCCAAACTGCGCGACGCCCTGGCCGCCTACGTCGGCTCCGGCCGCCGGGTGTCCGGCCGGCGGGGTGGCGCGGGCAGGGCCCGGGGCCGCGGCCGCTCGGCTTCGGACTCGGCGGACATCAGGGCCTGGGCCAAGGACAACGGCTACGACGTCAGTGAGCGCGGCCGGATCTCCGCGGAGATCCGGGCGGCGTACAACGACGCCAAGTAATTCCGGAACTTCAGGCACTGCCGGTCCCGGCACCCCATTAGGGTGCCGGGACCGTCCGCATTCCGGTTGTTTCACAGAGTGGGACAGAGTGCCTCCCGGGCGTGTCGGCTCCGGTCGCTGAGTGGACAGGTAGTTCCGGGAATTCGCTGGTGGCGAACACGGCAACTGCCGGGGCGGACCCGGGAACACCGACGTGATCAGGCCGGTTGTTCTCTTGTGATGCCGCCCGCGCGGCCGACGGAACAGTGATCGGGTGTTCGCCGAGAGCGAGCCTGTCGGCACCGGGGACTAGCATGCAGGTACGGGGGTCGGCCTACACGGCACGTCCGACTCCTCTGAGGCAAGGAGCGCTTTGGCGATGTTTGAACGATTTACGGACCGCGCCCGTCGGGTAGTCGTCCTGGCTCAGGAAGAGGCCAGGATGCTCAGCCACAACTACATCGGGACCGAGCACATCCTGCTCGGCCTGATCCACGAGGGTGAAGGGGTCGCCGCCAAGGCTCTCGAGAGCCTGGGTATCTCGCTCGAGGCCGTTCGCTCCCAGGTCGAGGAGATCATCGGCCAGGGGCAGCAGGCGCCGAGCGGGCACATCCCGTTCACCCCCCGCGCCAAGAAGGTGCTGGAGCTCTCCCTGCGCGAGGCCCTGCAACTGGGCCACAACTACATCGGCACCGAGCACATCCTGCTCGGCCTGATCCGCGAGGGTGAGGGCGTCGCCGCGCAGGTCCTGGTCAAGCTCGGCGCGGACCTGAACAAGGTCCGGCAGCAGGTGATCCAGCTGCTGAGCGGTTACCAGGGCAAGGAGACGACCACGGCCGGTGCGCCCACCGAGGGTGCCCCGAGCAGCTCCCTGGTGCTCGACCAGTTCGGCCGGAACTACACCCAGTCCGCCCGCGAGGCGAAGCTCGACCCGGTGATCGGCCGGGAGACCGAGATCGAGCGGGTCATGCAGGTGCTGTCCCGGCGGACCAAGAACAACCCGGTCCTGATCGGTGAGCCGGGCGTCGGCAAGACCGCCATCGTGGAAGGTCTGGCCCAGCAGATCGTCCGTGGTGACGTCCCGGAGACGCTGAAGGACAAGCAGATCTACTCGCTCGACCTGGGCGCGCTGGTGGCGGGTTCCCGCTACCGCGGTGATTTCGAGGAACGCCTGAAGAAGGTGCTCAAGGAGATCCGGACCCGCGGCGACATCGTGCTGTTCATCGACGAGATCCACACCCTCGTCGGGGCCGGCGCGGCCGAGGGCGCGATCGACGCGGCGAGCATCCTGAAGCCGATGCTGGCCCGTGGTGAGCTGCAGACGATCGGCGCGACCACCCTCGACGAGTACCGCAAGTACGTCGAGAAGGACGCCGCGCTCGAGCGCCGGTTCCAGCCGATCCAGGTGGCCGAGCCGTCGATCGCGCACACGATCGAGATCCTCAAGGGCCTCCGCGACCGGTACGAGGCGCACCACCGGGTGACCATCACCGACGCCGCGCTGGTGAACGCCGCGCAGATGGCCGACCGGTACATCTCCGACCGGTTCCTGCCGGACAAGGCGATCGACCTGATCGACGAGGCCGGCGCCCGGTTGCGGATTCGCCGGATGACGGCTCCGCCGGACCTGCGCGAGTTCGATGAGAAGATCGCGACCGTTCGCCGGGAGAAGGAGTCCGCGATCGACGCGCAGGACTTCGAGCGCGCGGCCCGGCTGCGGGACGACGAGAAGAAGCTGATCAACGCCAAGTCCGAGCGCGAGAAGCAGTGGAAGGCCGGCGACATGGATGTCGTCGCCGAGGTCGACGAGGAGCTGATCGCCGAGGTGCTCAGCACCGCGACCGGCATCCCGGTCTTCAAGCTGACCGAGGAGGAGTCCTCGCGGCTGCTGGACATGGAGAAGGTGCTGGCCAAGTCGTACATCGGCCAGGAGGACGCGGTGAAGGCGCTGTCGCGCTCGATCCGGCGTACCCGCGCCGGGCTGAAGGACCCGCGCCGCCCGAGCGGCTCGTTCATCTTCGCCGGCCCGTCCGGTGTCGGTAAGACCGAGCTGTCGAAGGTGCTGACCGAGTTCCTGTTCGGCGACCAGAACGCGCTGATCAGCCTGGACATGTCGGAGTACTCGGAGAAGCACACCGCGTCCCGGCTGTTCGGTTCGCCGCCTGGCTACGTGGGCTACGAAGAGGGCGGCCAGCTGACCGAGAAGGTCCGCCGCAAGCCGTTCTCGGTGGTGCTGTTCGACGAGGTGGAGAAGGCCCACCCGGACATCTTCAACTCGTTGCTGCAGATCCTGGACGAAGGCCGGCTGACCGACGCCCAGGGCCGGGTGGTCGACTTCAAGAACACCGTCATCATCATGACCACCAACCTGGGCACGAAGGACATCGCGAAGGCGGTCTCCCTCGGGTTCGCGCAGGCGAACGACGCCACCGGCTCGTACGAGAAGATGAAGGGCAAGGTGACGGAGGAGCTGAAGCAGCACTTCCGCCCCGAGTTCCTGAACCGCGTCGACGAGATCGTGGTCTTCCACCAGCACAGCAAGGACGACATCGTGAAGATCGTCGACCTGATGCTGGCGCAGGTGGAGGAGCGGCTGAAGGACAAGGACATGGGGATCGAGCTGACCCCGGCGGCGAAGGCACTGGTCGCCGACCGCGGCTTCGACCCGATCCTCGGTGCCCGCCCACTGCGCCGCGCGCTGCAGCGCGACGTGGAGGACGTGCTGGCCGAGAAGATCCTGTTCGGGGAGCTTCGCCCCGGCCAGATCGTGCTGGTCGACGTGGCCCCGGAGGGCACCACCAACTCCGACGGCCTGACCGAGTACTTCACCTTCACCGGCACCGAGAAGACCACCACCTCCGACCTGGAGCTCACCGACCTGACCACCGGCGGCGGCACCACCGGCGGCAGCACCGGCATCCAGGACTCGTAACCCCCGCACCACCGATCGGCCCGGCACACCCAGGTGTGCCGGGCCGATCCACGTTCCCCACCGCCCACCACCCACCGCCCACCGCCCACCGGGCCCGCGCCGCCCGCCCCCACACGGGTGGATATCCACCCGTGTTGTGGGTTCTCCACTCGTATACCGCTGGAGAACCCACCACACGGGTGGAGAAGCTGAGGATGTTAGTGGTACAGGCCGGATCGGGGTCTGGGCAGGTGGTCAGTACTTTGGTGGGGGCGGGCGTACTGGGGGGACACGCTGGATTTGCGTGTGGGGCTACTGAATGGTCGTATCGTCCTGCGGAGCGTGATCAGTTTGGTATCGGAGTCGCTTTCGCCGGGCTTCGAATCGATGGGAAGATCGCGCGACTCCTGACGAAGCAGTTACCTACCGCCTGTCTAGCGCGTTGTAACCCTGTGACCACGCTGTTCGGACCCGGACTGTCGGAAAGGGGGCCGGTGATGGAATCATCTCGTCGCATGGACGCTCCGCGTCTGCCGCTGACCCAGGAACCGGTCGCCGACACCGGTTCCTTTGGCGTGCGGCAGGCGGGCGGGGTGCTGGAGCGGGCGCAGCGGATCGCCGACACGTTGCGCGAACAGGCCGAGCTCGAGAACGATGCCGCCCGGGACGAGGCGAGCCGGATCCGGGCCGCGAACGAGCGGCTGAAGGCCGAGGCGGAGAGCGCGGCGCGGAAGCAGCGCGCGGATGCGATGGCGGCCGCGCAACGGGTGCTGAGCGACGCTGAGCGGGCCGCTGAGCAGCTCCGGACCGAGTCGACGGCTGATGCCGAGCAGGTCCGCTCCGAAGCCGCACAAGCCGCCGCCGAGCTCCGCGCCACGGTCGCCGCCGAGGTAGCAAAACTCCGCGCGGACGCCGAGGCAGCCGCCGACCGCCTCAAGTCCGAATCCACCCGCACCGCCGCCGAGCTGAAGGCGGAGAGCGAGAGCACGGCGGAGCGCGTGCGCACGGAGAGCCTCGCCGCCGCCGAGCAGCTGAAGGCGGAGAGCGAGCGCGCTGCCGCTGAGCTGAAGTCAGCCAGTGAGAGCACCGCGGAGCGGGTGCGCGCGGAGAGCGTCGCGGCCGCTGAGCAGTTGAAGCAGGACAGCGAGGCTGAGGCGGAGCGGGTTCGCGCGGAGAGCGTCGCCGCCGCCGAGCAGTTGAAAGCTGACAGTGAGCGTGCCGCCGCGGAGCTCAAGGCGGAGAGTGAGCGGGCCGCGGAGCAGTTGAAGGTGGAGAGTGCGGCGGCGGCTGAGCGGCGGGTGGCGGCGGCTGTTCAGGAAGCGGCTCGGGTCAAGGAAGAGGCTGCTGAGCTGCTGGAAGAAGCGCAGCTGGCTCGGGAGTCGGCGCAGGCGGCGGTGGAGCGGGCCGGTAAGGAAGCGCAGCAGCTGGTCGCGGACGCCGGTGAGCAAGCGGCGCTCGTCTCCCAGGCCGCCGTACGCAACGAGGCCGACGTCATCGCCCGCGCCGAAGCAGAAGCGAGTGAACTGCGATCCGCCGTCGAGCGCGAGGTGGAGACGGCACGGGAGAAGTCCCGCGCGGAGATCGCCGAAGCACACGCCGAGATCGAGCGGCTGCGCGGCGAGAACCGGACCGAGCTGGAGCGCCGCACCGCCGAGCTGGAAGAGACCGAGCGCGCCAAACTGGCCTCGATCTCGCTGGAGATCGAGAAGCTGCGCACCGAGGCGGTCGCCGAGATCGCCGAGCGGAAGGCCGAGGCGGAGGCCGGCAACGAACGCCTGATGGCCGACGCCCGCGCCCAGGCCAAACTGGTCGTCGACT
This sequence comes from Kribbella hippodromi, assembly GCF_039531045.1. Classification (NCBI taxonomy): domain Bacteria; kingdom Bacillati; phylum Actinomycetota; class Actinomycetes; order Propionibacteriales; family Kribbellaceae; genus Kribbella; species Kribbella hippodromi. Next base: position 503,877 of record NZ_BAAAPH010000001.1, read on the forward strand.
CGATCGAGGCGGACCGGCGGGCCGCGGCCACCGAGGCCCAGCGCATCCTCGAGGACGCGAACAAGGCGGCCGAGGCGGCGCTCGCCGAGGCCGAGAAGCAGACGCAGTGGAGCAAGAAGACCGTCGACGACCTGATCGGTGCCGCCGAGTCGGAAGCGCAGACGATCCGCGACCAGGCCGCCGCCGACGCGGCCGAGCTGCTCCGGACCAAACGCGCGCACCTGCGCCGCGTCGTCGGCCGCTCGACCAGCCGGCTCAAGCAGACCCAGGAAACCATCGCCCGGGAGAACGCGGAGCTCACCCAGCTCGCCGAGACCACGCTGTACTCGGCCGGCGAACAAGCGGAGTCGACGCTCGCGGCCGCGAAGCAGGAGGCCGAGAAGGTCACCGCGCAGGCGCAGGCCCGGGCCGACCGGCTGAAGAACACCGCGAGCCAGGACGCGCGCGAAATCATCGAGCGGGCGAACCGTCGCGAGGCCGAAGCACAGCAGAGTACGCAGGTACTGCGCGAACGCGCCGCCAACGACCTGTCCGAGGCGCAGCGCCAGGCGCACGAACTGATCCGCAAGTCCCGGGCGGAGGCGCAGCAGATCGAGGCGCAGGCCCGCGAACATGCCGATACGCTGCGGGCCCAGGCCCGGAAACTTCTCGCCGACGCCGAGGCGAGGGTCGCCGCGCTGAACCAGCGCCGCGACGAGATCACCAAGGAGCTCACCCAGCTTTCGGGTGTGATCGAGGCACTCGCTGTACCGGGGTTCCGCCCAGGTGGTGGAATGTCCTCCAGTGAGGGTTCCACGGGGGAATCAGGATGAGGACGTGACAGCCAGATCCTCGTCAGTGACAATGTGTGATCCACCCACCATCGAAGTGAGCATCGGAAAAACATGAGCAGTGAAAGCCCAACCCCGTTCCGTACCGTTCTGCGTGGCTACGAGCCTGCCCAGGTGGATCAGCACATCCGTGAGCTGACCACCTCCCTGACCGCTCTGCAGCAGCAGTCGGAGCAGCTGCAGCGGCATGTCCAGGAGCTGCAGTCCCGCACGGACGCGGCGGAGGCGGCAGTCATCTCCGCCCAGGAGGACTCCAAGGACCGCGCGCCGACCTTCACCGAGTTCGGTGAGCGGGTCGCGAAGATCCTGTCGCTGGCCGACGACGAGGCCCGCGACCTGGTGACCCGTGCCCGGACCGACGCGGAGGCGATCGTCGCCGACGGCGAGGCGCACGCGAAGAAGGTCCGCAAGGAGGCCGAGCAGTACTCGCTGGACTGGAAGAGCGAGGTCGACGCCGAGGCCGCCCGGATCCTCGAAGAGGCCCGGACCCAGGCCGACGACATGCGTGACGAGGCCGAGCGCGACGCGACCGCGCGCCGGAGCGAGGCCCAGGCGCTGTACGAGCAGGAGCGGGCCAAGTCCGCTCAGGCGGCGGCTGCCTTCGAGACCACCCTGGCCGAGCGCCGGGGCAAGGTCGAGCAGGAGTTCGCGGCCCGGACCGCGCTGGCCGAGCAGCAGCTCGCGGCCGTCACCGACCGCGCGGCCCAGGTGCAGCGCGAGGCCGACCGGTCCCGCTCCGAGGCCGAGCGGCTGTCCCAGCAGCAGCTGGCCGACGCGAACCGGCAGGCGCAGGAGATCGTCGCGGCCGCGAAGGACAAGGCCGAGCGGATTCGCGCCGAGTCCGAGCGTGAGCTGGCGGCGGCGACGCAGCGCCGGGACAGCATCAACGCGCAGCTGACCAACGTCCGCCAGATGCTGGCGACGTTGTCCGGCGGCAGCCCGGCGATGTCCCTCGACCTGCTGGCCGAGGACGACGAAGCCGCCACCGGCAGCAAGAAGAACTGAAGTACCACACAGAAGAAGCCGGCCCGAGCTGCTCGGGCCGGCTTCTTGGTTTCAGGTAGGTAGGCGGTAGGTGCTGTCGGCCAGCGGTTCGACGAGGCCGTCGGCGACCAGGCCGTCGAGGGCGCGTTCGCGCTGGACGGCGTCGGGCCAGGAGGCGTCGAGGGCTGACTTGGGTACGGTCGTGTCGGCGGCGCGCAGTACGGCGAGCAGACGCCCGCGCGCCTGCCGGTCCGTGCCTTCGTACGTCTGCCCGCGCCGGGGCGGTCCGTCGTACGGCGGGCTGCCCGCGAGGACCCATGCACACCGGGAGCGGATCGGGCACTCGGCACAGTGCGGCGTACGCGCCGTACACACCAATGCGCCGAGCTCCATCGAGGCGACTGCCCAGCGCGCGGCGGTGGGTTCGTCGGCCGGCAATGCGCTGACGGCGAGCCGCTGGTCGGCCGCGGTAGGGGAGATGGTCGGTTGTGCGACACCGGTCAGCGCACGAGCGAGTACGCGGCGGACGTTGGTGTCGACGACCGCGTGCCGCTGCCCGAACGCGAACGACGCGATCGCCGCGGCCGTGTACGTGCCGACTCCCGGCAGCGCGAGCAGCTCGGCGTGGTCGTCCGGTACGTCGCCGCCGTGCCGCTCCACGATCGCCTGAGCGGCCGCGTGCAGCCGGAGGGCGCGCCGGGGGTACCCGAGCCGGTCCCAGGCCCGCACAGCCTCACCAGGCGCCGCTGCGGCCAGGTCCACCGGCTTCGGCCACCGCTCCAGCCACTTCTGGTACGCCGGCAGCACCCGGTTCACCGGCGTCTGCTGCAGCATGAACTCGCTGACCATCACCGCCCACGGCCCCGCATCCGGTTCCCGCCAGGGCAGCACCCGCGCATTCGCGGCGTACCAGCGCAGGACTGGCCCGTGCAGAGCGGTTGCTGTGGTCATGGGCAACGGCGAGCCTGAGTGGTGTTGCACGCAGCCGATATTAGAGTGCGCTTCATGAGCAGCCTGCTCCGTCCGGTCGGGCACCTGCCCGCCAGCGTGTACTGGTTCCGCCGGGGACTGGTGCTCGCGGTAGCCGTCGTGCTCATCATCCTGCTCTCCCGGCTGTTCTCCGGTGGCGGTAGCGACGCGCAGAACACGGCCGCGTCCAACCCGAATCCGAACCCGACCGGGGCGCCACCGGCCTCCGCGCCCAGCACCGGGCCGACGCCCGAGCCGAGCACCGTGGCGACCAAGACGCCCAAACCGTCGTCTGATCCGAGCTCGGGATCGACCAAGGAGCCGACCGCCGGGGCGACTTCTGGGGCGAGCACGAAGCCCACCAATTCCACGCCGCCGACAGACCTGCCGTGCAAGGGCTCCGACGTCAAGATCAACGCGCTCCCCGCGAACCGGAAGATCGTCTCCGGCTCGATGCTGAACTTCGTCGTCCAGCTGACCCCGGCCGGCGACGGCTGCAAGGCCACCGTCAACGCCGACCAGCTGACCATCACGGTGATGTCCGGCAACGACCTGATCTGGTCCACCACCCAGTGCGGCAAGACCGTCCAGACCGCCACCCTGGTAGTTGCCAAGGGCAAGCAGGCGGCCGTGACCGTGCCCTGGGACGGACATCGGTCCAGGCCTGGCTGCCTGCCGGGGCAGCCGGTCGCCAAGCCCGGGACCTACGTCGTCAAGGCCGAGTACGACGGCAAGCAGTCCGGCGCACAAGCCTTCCAGGTTGTCTAGGCAGCTTCAGCCGGTTGCGCGTTGTCCTGCGGCTGCTTCCGCAGGTGCGACGGCGCAGTGAACAGCAGTGCGGCGACCAGTCCGATCAGCAGCACCAGCGCCGGCAGTACCAGTGCCTGGGCCATCGAGTCGCTGAAACCCTGCCGCACCACCTCGGGCAGCTTGCCCCCGGCGAACCCCTCAGCGCCGGCAGGAGCACCACCCGGCCGTACGGGCAGGTTGTGCGCCAGCCGCGACTCCATCAGTACGGCGATGCTCGCACTACCCAGCACCGCACCGATCTGCCGCGTGGTGTTGTAGACACCCGCACCGGCACCGGCTTGGTGCAGCGGAAGGTTCCGCGTGGCGGTTGTACCGAGCGGCGCCCACATGAAGCCGTTCGCGACACCCAGCAGGGCAATCGGCAACAGCAACTTCCAGATCGGTACGTCCGGCTCGATCACCTGACTCATCCAGAACATCGACACCGCACAGCACAGCAGCCCGAACCCGGCGATGAAGCGCGGCGCCGCCCGGTCGACCAGCCGCCCGACGAAGGGCGCCAGCGCACCGGAGATCACCGCCATCGGTACGAGCAGCAGCGCCGACTTCGTCGGAGACAGTCCGCGGACGGCCTGGGCGTACAGCATCAACGGGAACGCCATCGCGGTGATCGCGAACCCGACGGTGGTGATCGCGACGTTGGCGAGGGAGAAGTTCCGGTCCTTGAACAACCCGAGTGGCAGCAACGGTTCACCGCGGTTGCGCGACTGCCAGATCACGAACGCGGCGAGGACAACCAGGCCGGCGATGATCAGCGACCAGACCGAGATCGGCCCGGTGATCTTGCCCCAGTTGTACTTCTGCCCTTCCTGGATGCCGAACACCAGCAAGAACAGCCCGGCCGCACTCAGTACGACCCCGATCAGGTCGAACTTGTGCTCGTGCGTCGGCAGGTCGGGTACCAGCCGGACCGCCAGGACGAAGCCGATCACGCCGACCGGTGCGTTGATGAAGAAGATCCACTGCCAGCCGAGCCCGTCGACCAGGACGCCGCCGAGGATCGGGCCGACCAGCGTCGCCACGCCGGCGGTCGCGCCCCACAGGCTCATCGCCCGGCCGCGCTGGTTCGGCGGGAAGATCCGGGTGATGACCGCCATCGTCTGCGGCGTCATCATCGACGCGCCGAGGCCCTGGAACACCCGGGCCACGATCAGCAGCTCGATGGTGTGCGTCAGTCCGCACCAGATCGACGCCAGCGTGAACACGGCCAGGCCGGTCAGGTAGAGCTTCTTCGGCCCGATCCGGTCGCCGAGCCGTCCGGTGATCAGCAGCGGCACCGCGTACGCGAGCAGGTACGCGCTGGTCACCCAGACCACGGTGCCGACGTCCGACCCGAGGTCCTCGAGGATCGCCGGGGTGGCGACCGAGACGATGGTCGAGTCGACCAGGATCATGAAGAAGCCGAGCACCAGCGCCCACAGCGCCGGCCAGGGCCGAACCTCCGGCTTCACTGCGTCTTGCGGGACAGCCATTCCAGTTCCTTGCTCTCGATACGTTCGATGGTGTCGGCGAGCCACCCGCGCTCGGCCGTGATCTGGCCGCGGATGTAGTCCGCCGCCATCCAGTACCGCTCGGGTACGCCGGCCTGCTGGGCGTGGCCGAGCGCCTCGTCGACGTCGGCCAGCCAGTTGTCCAGGTCATCGATCCGGCGCCGGAGCCGCAGTACCGCGTCGTCGGCCTCGAGGTTGTGTGCCTCACTCAGGACGACGGGGAACAGCGGGAATTCGTAGACGAACTTCTCCAGCCCGCTCTCCACCCGGCGGGTCAGCGCGTCGTTCCCTTCCGGGGTGATCTCGTACGTCGTCCGCTCCGGCCGGTTGCCGGCCCGCGCGGTGCCGATCGCCCGGACGTACTGCTGCCCGGCCAGCCGCTCGACCGTGTGGTACAGCGAGCCGGGCCGGGTCTTGACGATCCGGTTGTTGTGACGGCTGAGCAGCAGTTGGTACATCTCGTACGCGTGCATCGGCCGCTCGTTCAGCAGCGCGAGCACCGAGATCGCCAGCGGGGTGAGCTCAGCCATGATCCTCCAGACGGAATGTTCCATGTGGAGTATTAGACGTATCAGAGCCAAATGCAAGACGCCTCCGGTTCTTTCACGAACCGGAGGCGTCGGGTGACTCAGCGTGGTTACACGTAGCGTTCCAGGATGCTGGACTCGGCCAGCCGGGACAGGCCCTCGCGGACCGTGCGGGCCCGGTTCTCGCCGACGCCCTCGACCGTCTGCAGGTCGTCGATGCTTGCCGCGAGCAACTTCTGCAGGTGGCCGAAGTGGTCGATCAGCCGGTCGATCACGGCGCCCGGCAGCCGCGGCACCTTGGCCAGCAGCCGGTACCCGCGCGGGGTGACCGCGGCGTCCAGCTGCTCGGCGCCGCCGAGCTGCAGCGCCCGCGCCACCTGGCCGATGTCGAGCAGGTCGGTCGGGCTGACCGCGTCCAGCTCGACCAGGACGTCGTCGGCGGTCTTCGGCCGGCGGCCGGTCGCGGGCGGCAGGTAGTCGCGCACCACCAGCTCGCGCTCGCCGGCCACGCCGGCGACCAGTTCGTTCAGCTGGAGGGTGAGCAGCCGGCCGTCGGTGCCGAGCTCGACCACGTACCCGTCGATCTCGGTGGCGATCCGGCGGACCATCTCCAGCCGCTGCGCGACCGCGGCCACGTCCCGGACCGTGACCAGGTCCTCGATCTCCAGCGCGGACAGCGTGCCGGACACCTCGTCCAGGCGCAGCTTGTACCGCTCCAGGGTGGCCAGGGCCTGGTTCGCCCGGGACAGGATCGCGCCGGAGTCCTCGAGGACGTACCGCTGGTCGTCGACGTACAGCGCGATGATGTGCATCGACTGCGACACCGAGATCACCGGGAACCCGGTCTGCCGGTGCACCCGGTCGGCGGTGCGGTGCCGGGTGCCGGTCTCCTGGGTGACGATCGCCGGGTCCGGCATCAGGTGGACGGCGGCGCGGATCAGCCGGGTCGCGTCCCGGTCGAGCACGATCGCGCCGTCCATCTTGCTGAGCTCGCGCAGGCCGGTCGCGGTGAACTCGACGTCGATCTCGAAGCCGCCGGTGGAGATCGCGTCCACCGCCTTGTCGTGACCGAGCACGATCAGTGCGCCGGTCCGCCCGCGCAGGATCCGCTCCAGGCCTTCACGCAGTTCGGTGCCGGGGGCGACCGCCGCGAGGGTCGCGCGCAGCCGGGCGCCGGTGCTGTTCTTGTCCGTGTTCGGTGCCACGGAACCTGAGTCTATGCGGTCCGGCGAGCGCCGCGGAGCGGAAAACTGCCGCGGGCCCGGGTGCGAACGGCCCGATCCGGCCTGCAGTTGCGGGTGCGCGTGCACCCGCCCGTGCATCCGGACCGTGCAATGCCGGTTCCCCGCGTGGATCGGTACCGGCGGTGGCCGGCCGCTGTCGTGTCAGGGGCAGCGGATGACCTGGCCGGCGTAGGAAAGCCCGCCGCCGAATCCGAACAGCAGCACCGGCGCGCCGGACGGAATCTCGCGCTTCTCGACCAGTTTCGAGAGCGCGATCGGGATACTCGCCGCGGAGGTGTTGCCGGACTCGACGACGTCCTTGGCGACCACCGCGTTGACCGCGCCGAGCCGCTTCGCGAGCGGCTCGATGATCCGCAGGTTGGCCTGGTGCAGGACGACGCCGCCGAGCTCCTCGGGCTTCAGGCCGGCCTTCTCGCAGACCTGAAGCGCGATCTGCGGGAGCTGCGTGGTGGCCCAGCGGAAGACGCTCAGGCCCTCCTGCGCGAACGGGCCGTCGCGGCCCTCGATCCGGACCGCGTCGGACATCTCCGGCACCGAACCCCAGACCACCGGCCCGACCCCGGGCAGCCCGTCGGCGTCGCTCTCGTCGGCGACCAGGACGGCCGCGCCGGCGCCGTCGCCGATCAGTACGCAGGTGGTGCGGTCGGTCCAGTCGGTCCAGTCGCTGAGCTTCTCCACGCCGATCACCAGCGCCTTCGAGGCGGCACCGGCGCGGATCGCCTGGTCCGCGGTGGCCAGCGCGTACGCGAAACCGGAGCAGGCGGTGTTCACGTCGATCGCGGCCGGGTTGCCGAGGCCGAGCCGGGCCGCGACCCGGGCGGCGATGTTCGGCGACCGGTCGATCGCGGTGCAGGTGGCGACGACCACGTAGTCGATCTCGGTGACGTCCAGACCGGCGTTCGCGACCGCCTTGTCGGCGGCCCGCCAGGCCATCTCGTCGACCGATTCGTCCGGCGCCGCGATCCGCCGCTCCCGGATGCCGACCCGGCTCTGAATCCACTCGTCGTTCGTCTCGACCATGGTGGCGAGCTCGGCGTTGGTGAGCACCCGCTCCGGCTGGTAGTGGCCGAGCGCGACAACTCTTGATCCGGTCATCCGAGGCTCCTGCAGTCGTCCAGGGGACAGGCCGGGTTCAGCGCTGAATCCGGTGGGGGCGACCCCAGAGTACGTTCCCGGCCAGTGCCTGTTGATCCCTCGTCGCACCTGTGTGGTGGGGAACACAGGCCTCAGGCCAGGCCGGCCGCCATCAGCGCGGAGGGCAGATCGGGGGCCGCGAAGGTGCGCAGGCCGTACTTCTTCTGGATGTCCATCGGCTTCATGTCCTTGCTCCGGTTCGGCACGTCGGCGGGCACGATCGCCTTGGTGAACCCGAGCCGGGCGGCCTCCGCGAGCCGCTTCTCCAGGCCTCCGACGCGGCGTACCTCGCCGGCGAGGCCGACTTCGCCGATCGCCACCAGGCCGGGGTGGATCGGCCGGTCCATCACCGAGGAGGCGACCGCGATCGCGACCGAGAGATCGGCCACCGGCTCGGTGATCTTCACGCCGCCGACGGTCGCCACGTACACCTCCTGGTCGGTCAGCTTGAGCCCGGCGCGGTTGCCGAGCACGGCCAGCACCATCGCGACCCGGGACGACTCCAGCCCGGACGTGGTCCGGCGTGGTTGGGGCGCCGCGGACGGGCCGACCAGGGCCTGCACCTCGGCCAGCAGCGGGCGGCGGCCCTCCATCATCACGGTGACGCAGGTCCCGGCGACCGGCTCGGCGTGCTCGGACACGAACAGGCCGGTCGGGTCGGTGACCTCGACGATCCCGGTGTCGACCATGTCGAAGCAGCCGACTTCGTCGGACGGGCCGAACCGGTTCTTGGTCGCGCGCACCATCCGGAAGCCGGAGTGCCGGTCGCCGTCGAACGCGAGCACCACGTCGACCAGATGCTCGAGCATCCGTGGACCGGCGATCGCGCCCTCCTTGGTCACGTGCCCGACCAGGACGACGGCGATGTGCCGCTCCTTGGCCAGCCGGACCAGGGCGCCAGTCACCTCGCGGACCTGGGTCACGCCGCCGGGCGCCCCGTCGACCTCGGGGTGGGCCATGGTCTGCACCGAGTCGATCACCAGGAAGGACGGCTCGACCGCGTCGACCTGGCTGACCACCGCGCCCAGGTCGGTCTCGGCCGCGAGGTACAGCTCGTCGACCAGCGCGTCGGTCCGGCCGGCCCGGAGCCGCACCTGGGCGGCCGACTCCTCACCCGACACGTACAGCGTCCGCTGGCCGCCGCGCGCGGACTGGGCCGCGACCTCCAGCAGCAGCGTGGACTTGCCGACCCCGGGCTCACCGGCGAGCAGGATCACCGCGCCCGGCACCACCCCGCCGCCGAGCACCCGGTCCAGCTCGCCGATCCCGGTCGGCCGGGACTCGGCCTCGATCGCCGACACCTTGGCGATCGGCATCGCCGGCGACGTCACCGGTCCGGCGGTGATCCGCGCCGACTTGGCCGCGCCGACCTCGGCAACCGTTCCCCAGGCCTGGCATTCACCGCACCGCCCGATCCAGCGCGCCGAAGTCCACCCACACTCCGAGCACGCGTACGCGGACTTGCCCTTCGCCTGAGTCGCCGCCTTAGCCATGGGAACAACCTAGGTGAGGCCGCCGACAAAACGTTTGAAGGTCCGGAGGCGGCGCTTCAGCCAGGTCATCGGTGTGCGGCCGGGGTGGTCGGCGGCGACGAGGGGTGGGCTCGCGGTTCGGCGGGCGGCGTCGAGGTATTCGGCCAGGAGCTCGCTGTCGGAGGTGCGGAGCTGGGCGCTCTCCTCGAGCAACTCGAGCGCGGCGTCCAGCCGGCCGTCGGCGACCTCGGCGGAACCGAGGTGCTGCAGGCAACGGGCGCGGCCCTCGGGTTCGTCGACCTCGGCGTACAGATGAGCGGCGTGCTCCCAGCGACTGCGCGCCTCGTGCTCACTGCGCTGCATCCACGCGGCCACGCCCATCAGTTCCAGCGCATGCGCCTGTCCACTCAGATCACCGGCGGCTGTTGCCCTCGCGAAAGCAGGTCGTAGCTGGTCCAGTGCGGTCTCGGCGTCCAGTTGGTACAGGTGGACCACTGCGAGGTTGATAGCGATCGCCACCTCGGCCGCCAGGTCAGGACCGGGCCGGTTGCGCCGTGCGTCGTCCAGCCGGTCGCGTGCGTTCAGCACCGCCTCATCGCGGTCATTGCCGGCTGGTGCGCGATCCGCACGGGCCAGGTGCAGCAGTGCCCGCTCCACCTGGCGCCGGGTTGTCAGTGCAGGGGACGTACGGCTGTGCGTGGCGAGGTTGTCCGAGATGCCCAGTCGCACGCTGGCCGTGTCCAGATCACCAAGCATCCGGTACGCCGTTGCTGCCCGCGCCGCACCGAGCTCGGCGAGATCACGGCGGCCGCATGACTCGGCTGCCGCACTCAGTAGTTCACTGAGCTGGAGTAGGTCGTTCGGCGCGGCACGGCGTACGTACCAGGCCTCCAACGCGTCGCAGATGCGTGCGAAGTCGTCGATGGTCTCGGCAGTGGGCTTCTCGGCGACCAGCAGCTCGTGCAGCCACTCCTCGTTGACTGTGTACCACTCGGCCGCGGACATCCCGCCGGCTTCGGAGCCGAGTGCGATCATCCACTGCTCGGCTTCTTCCGCGGTCGTGTGCAGTTCGGGTGGGTTCTCCGGGGCAGTGCGCCGGGCGCGGAGCAGTACGGGCCCGTACTGGATGGCTGTGATGACTGCGAGCAGTACGGTCACGCCGAAGCCGACCCACTGGACCCAACCGCCGCTGTCCAGGCTCTGGTTGAGCATCTCGGACGCCAGGCCGGTCAGCAGCGCGGAGGCGACCGTACCGATGATGAAGCGGAAGCCGCGGGCGCGGAACAGCTCATCCGGTTTGTCCGGTGGCGGTGGTGTCTCCTCGCTCATGGGCGGCTTCCTGTCGTCAGACCGCGTACGACGGTCCGCCAGAACGTCAGCATCAGTACGACAGGTACTACTGACGCGACTACCGCAGCAGCTGCCACTGGTCCACTTGATGCGGAGAACTGGCGCGCCTCACCCCACAACACCAGTGACAGCGGAGTCGTACCCGGTCCACTGATCAGGAAGCCGACGATGAAGTCGTTCCACACCAGTGCGAACTCCAGCACCGCAACAGCAATCAGTGCGGGGCGGAACGTCCGCTGTACGGTCGCCAGCACCGCACTTTGCCGCACCGGTCCTTGTAGCGCCTCCGGTACCAACGCAGGTGGAGCAGAAGCAAAGGCGGATCGCAGCAGCAACACAGCGAACGGAAGACCGGCTGCCGCATGTACGAGCGCCAGCGCGATCCGAGAGCCGGCCAGTCCGGCGGAGTCGATCGCATCGCGAAGTGGAGCGGCGTACATCTGTACTGGAGTCACGGCCAGCACTACGAACACCGCCATCACGAACCGGCCGAGTCGGGTCGGCAGTCCGCCCCACGAGACCAGGTACGCCGTCGGTACTGCAATCACCAGCAGCACTGCGGTAGCGGCGGCCGCGATGATCAGGGTCGACAGCAGTGCGCGGAACAACCCGACATTCGCCGCCGCTACGAAGGACGAGAACCCCAGACCGGACAGCGACCACCAACCGCGTACGCCTGCTTCCCGTGGTGAGTGCAGTGCGGTGGCAACGAGTACGACAGCCGGGAAGACCCACACCAGTGCTACGACAAAGCCGATGAGCCAGCCGTACCGCCGTACCCGTCTACTCGGTTTTGGCCTGGTCAGCAAGGGATCCGGGCGTACGACGGTGACGGGCATCGCCCAACGCCGCCTGCGCAATCCGCGTACGCCGATCAGCCCTACTGCGGCGACGATCGCGAACAGTACGACACCGAGTGCCGCTGTACGACCGGTGTCGTCGCCGCTCGCGGTTGCCCGCCACCAGTTCAGCCCAAGTACGTCAGCGGATCGCTGCATCGAGCCGGGTACGACGATGAGCACCAGGTCGAAGACGCGTACTGCGGCGATCACCACTGTCAGCGTGACTACACCGGTGATCGGTCGGAGCAGTGGGATCTCCAGTGCACGCAGCCGCCGCCACCCACGTACGCCCTCGGCGGTGATCGTGCGACTCACATCGTCCGGTATCGCGTCCAGACCGGCGCGGAAGAGCGACACGACGTACCCGAGCCAGGTCCAACCGAACGCGGACACCAGCACCAGCCAGAACAGTCCCGGACCAAGCCAGACCGGACTGGAACCGAACAGCCAGGTCCAGACCGCAGTGACTGTCCCGCGTTCCGCTGTCGGGTCGAAGATCAACCGGAACGTCGCACCGGACACCAGCACGGACACAGCGAACGGCACTACCAGCGCCGGTTGCAGCAGTGTCGTTACCGCGGGCAGCCGATAACTCAACAGAGCAAGGAAGAACCCGACTGCGACGATGCCGAAGGCAACCAGCACCCAGAGCAGACTGTTGCCGACAGCATGCAGTGCGGCCGGATCACCCATCACCGCGAAGTTCTGCAGCCCGAAGCCGTGCTTCGTCCGGAACGCGGTCACCACCGTTACACCGATCGGCACCAGCAGCAGGCAGCTCAGCAGCAGTGCCGGCAGTCCCAGTAGGTACGGCCCAGCCGGGCGGCGTGGTCTGCCGGGTACCGGTCGACCGGTGATCTCGCGGCCGGCGACCTCGAGGGACAGACGGTTGGTCTGCAGGCCCATCAGTCCTCCTCCACCTTCCGCATCGCGGTGATCACGTCGTCGACCGCCTGCGGTACCGCGTCCACGCCCCGGCCGCCGACCTCGATCAGGAAGTCGGTCAGCACGCGCCACAAGCCGTTGATGTCACCGATCCGCCCGAGCCGGTCGGACAGGTCGAACTGCAACTGCCCACCAGGCCGGGTCAGCTGTTCGGCGAGCATGGTCAACTCGGGGGAGTAGCCCGTCGTACGCCCATCGACCAGGAAGCCGCCGTCCGCGATCCACGGATCCGCCGCGTTCGGTGCGGACAAGCGGCGTACGAGGTCACGCGCTTCGACGGAGGTCGGTTTCTGCAGCACCATCACATCTCCACCGACGACCACCGGTGCTGCAGCTCGAGACGTCATCGGTGGAAACGTGAACAGCCCGATGTCATTGGGATCCGCGGCGAACGAGCGCACCACCGGTTCAGCGAAGTCAGACGCCAATACCATGGCCGCTCTCCGATGCCCGAACACCTCGATCAGTGCATCCGGGAACTGCTGTACGAGTGACTCGTTCACCCCACCTGCAAGCGCACCAGGAGCCGCCCACATCGTCCCCAGCGACCGGAGTGCCGCGGCAAACTGTGGATGTTCGGAGGGGCGCGGATTGGTCGCGTTGGCCAGTCCTATGTAGGTACTAGGCGCTGTACCGAGCAGCACGTTCTCCAGGAAGTCGGTGAGTACCCAGCCATCACCTGCTGCCAGCGCGAGCGGTGTAGTACCCGCTTCTTGCAGGGTCTGGTTCAGTGTCAGCCACTCGCTCCACAGCCGTGGCGGTTGTACTCCGACCTGCTTGAACACCGATGGCCGGTACCAGATCGCCGACTTGTGCGCTGTCTTGAAGGGCACACCGTACGTGGTGCCGTCGTGGACCAGCAGCTCCTTCCACAACCGGGCCCTGCCGAGTGCGGCCAGGTCATCCGGCATCGGCTCCAGATCCGCCAAATGACGCGGTACGAGACCGGGCTGCGGCAGCATCACCACATCCGGACGACGGGTGGAGCGGGCACCGAAGGCAGTAGAGATGTCGTCGCCGAGCGGTACGACTTCAACCGGGTACTCCAGCTTGCCCAGCCCATTCAGCACCTGGTGGAACGCCCGCAGCTCCTCGCCACTCCAACTCACTGCTACCCGCACCGCCCGGCGCAGCCCAAGTACGTCACTCGAACAGCCGGCGAGTAGGAGAGTCGCTGCAGTACCCAGGAACGCTCTCCGGCTAGTCGGCATCGGTGAATCCCGTCGTACGCGCCGCACTGGTGGTAATGAGCAGGAGAGCCGCCGCGGCGAGGTCAGGGTTCGGCCGGATCGACAGGAGCGATCCCCAGGTAGGTAGACCGTTCGCATCCTCCAGCACGATCACCCGCGGGTACGCGCCGAGTGCACGGGCCACACCGGCCAACCGGCGACGACCAGGGGTGATCTCGTGTGGGTAGCGGTCCAGTACGTCTTCGAGGCCGCAGCCGACCGCCTTGACCAGACTCTCTTCCTTGGCGGCCTGGCGGGTGACTGGATGCGTAGCACGGTGCCCGTGGATCACGTTGCCCAGCACAGTCAGGTGGGGGAGCAGTCCGCCTTCAGCCGGTACCAGGCGCACCGGTCCGCCCGGCAGCACGAGTGCACCGCGTGGCGGCTCCTCCAGCCCGGTGACTACATCGGCCAGCCGGCGGCGGTCGGTGGCATGGGGAACCACCACGGCACGCTGCTCACCTACATCGATCCGGAGCCGCTCCGGCAGCCCTGGTACGCGTTCGAGCAGCAGACCGTCCATCCGTGGCTGGCGCCTCCCAGGAACTCCCCGTCCAGTGGTTCGTCAACCCTATGAGCACCTGAGGTCGCCGCGCAGGCGCACCGAGTGTCGCCCGTAGCTAATAGGTCCGGCTCCACAGGTTGATCGCGTAGTCGACTTCAACGCCCTGGTGCGAGGCGAGGATGCGGCGCGCGTCCGCGGGGGTGAACTCGATCTTCACCACCGCTTCCAGGTCCGCCCGGCTCCCGAACCGCCAGCCCATGTCCAGCGGCGTACGGTGCCAGCCACGATCCGCCCAGAACCGCTCCACCTCGGGCGCCTTGATCATCGGGTACGAAGCGCTGAACCACTCGCCGAACGTCGACCGGCTGCCGTCGTTGTCGATCACGAACGCGGTACCGCCGTGGCGCATGACCCGATCCAGCTCGGCCAGCCCAGGCTCACACCCCGGACCGAAGAAGTACGCCCAGCGCGCATGCATCACGTCCACCGAAGCATCCGGTACGGGCAGCCGCTGCGCGGTACCTTGCCGTACTTCGACATTCGGCAGCGCCCGCGTACGCCGTCGTGCTGCTTCCGCCAGCGCACCGTGCGGCTCCACGCCGATCACCTGTGCGGCCGTCGCGGCGAACATCGGCAGGTGGAAGCCCGTCCCGCAGCCGATGTCCAGTACGGTCGCGCCGGCCCAGTCCCGGATCGCCCGCATGGCCGGCTCGATCACGCCGTCCGGGTCGACCGCCCGGTTCTCCAGCTCGTACACCTTGGGGTGGTGCCAGATGTTCGGGCTCGGAATCCCGCCGTCCGCGATGCTCACAGCGCTAAACCCTAACCAGGGCCTGCTTCGTGGTGGCGGCCAGGACGGCGACCGGGATCAGCAGAAGGCCGCAGAAGATCGCCAGCCAGTGGAAGCCGAGGTACGCCAGCACCGGACCGGCAGCTGTGCCCGAAAGGGAAGCCAGGATGCCCATCGTCAGGTCGGACAGGCCCTGCGCCGAGGTACGGATGTCATCGGGGACCGACCGGGACAGCAGCGTCGACCCGGCGACCAGACAGGCCGACCAGCCGAGACCGAGCGTGAACAGCGCGAGACCGGTCAGTACGTGCGCGTCGTCCGGAGCAACTGCGGCGATGGTCATCGCGATGGCGAGGATGCCGAGACCGATGCCGATGGTCGGGATGCGGCCGAGCCGGTCGGCCAGCCAGCCGGTCAGCGGCGACAGCGCGTACATGCCGGCTACGTGGCCACTGATGACGAAGCCGACGATCGTCAGCGAAGCGCCGTGGTGCCGCAGGTGCACCGAGGTCATCGACATCACGCCGACCATCACCGCATGCGCGGTCGCGATCGCCAGCAGGCCGAGCCGGGCGTGCGGGATGCCCACGACCAGGCGAAACGTCGCTGCCAGCGGCTGCCGTTCGACCTTCTCCGGGCGTACCTGACTGCGCATGCCCACCCAGACGGTGGCTGCACTCAGACCGAAGGCGACCACCGAGAACACGTACGGGCCGGCCAGCGTGAGGATGCCGAGCGACGAACCGACCGAGCCGCCGACGCCGGTGAGGTTCGGGCCGACGATGACGCCGATCGTGGTGGCCCAGACGACCAGGCCGAGTGAACGGGCGATCCGGCTCGGTTCGGCGGCGTCCGTGGCGGCGTACCGGGACTGCAGGTTCGAGGCGGAGCCGCTACCGAAGAGACAACCGGCGGCAAGCAGCAACGCCAGTGAACCGAGCTGCGCCGCCACGATCGTGAGCGCGGCGCCCGCGAACGCGATCAGGTAGCCGAGCGACAGTGACACCCGCCGGCCGTGGGAGCGGGCCAGCCCGGCCAGCGGTACGGCCAGGACGGCCGCGCCGAGCGTGGTGGAGGTGGCGACCAGGCCGGCCAGTGAGGTGGAACCGGACACGTTCTCCGCGAGCAGCGCCGCCACCGCGAACCCGCTCGCCGTCGCGACCCCTCCGAGCGCATTGCTCGCCACCAGTACTCGCAGGGTCGTCCGCTGGCTTGTCACGGGCAAACCCTCTCATGAACCTGACGGGGAAGGCAGATCGATGAACGGGTCCGCGGAAACGCTCGGTGAAGCCTCGCCGGGAGGTGTAGACGGGCTTCGGGTCCGGCGGCGACGATGGTGCGATGACCGCTGTCGGGCCGCTGGACGCCATGTTCCTGGGTGGCGAGAGCCGCGAACAGCCGATGCACGTCGGCGGGCTGATGCTCTTCGAACTGCCCGAAGGCGCCGGCCGCGACCAGGTGTTTCCGGAGAGCTCGCGGGACTTCGTCTCCCGGCTGTACCACGAGCTGATCGCGGCGCACGAGGTGAATCCGCTGTTCGCCCGGCGGGTCCGCAACCGGGTGCAGGACCTTGGTTACTGGTCGTGGGAACAGGACGCTGCGATCGACCTCGAGTACCACGTGCGGTTGTCGGCGCTGCCGCGGCCGGGGCGGGTGCGGGAACTGTTCGAGCTCACCAGCCGGATGCACGGCACGCTGCTGGACCGGCACCGCCCGCTCTGGGAGATGCACCTGATCGACGGCGTCGAGGGCCGCCGGTTCGCGGTCTACAGCAAGATCCACCACTCGATGATCGACGGCGTCACCGCCCTCCGCTGGATGCAGAACACCCTCACCACCGACCCCAACCGCACCGGCATGCCCGCCACGTACGCGCTACCGCCGGAACCTGCAGACCCGCGGTCCGGGAATGGATGGCTGCCCACAATCACACGAATGCCTACAGACATACTCAAGACAGTTGTGGAGGCGGCCGGCCTGCCGCTCGCCGGTATCAAGGGGCTCGTACAGGCGACCATGCCGTTTCAGGCGCCGCGGACGGTCCTCAATCGAGGGGTGACGGGGGCGCGGCGGTTCGCGGCGCAGTCGTGGCCGATCGAGCGGCTGGAGAAGGTCCGGGCGATCACTGGCGCGACGCTGAACGACGTTTTGCTGGCGATGTGTTCAGGGGCCTTGCGCAACTATCTGCTGGAGCTGAACGCGCTGCCGGACAAGGCGCTGACCGCGATGGTCCCAGTCTCACTTCGAGACAGGGAGAGTGCGCCCGGTGGCGGCAACTCGCTTGCCACGCTGATCGCCGACCTGGCCACCGACGAGGCCGATCCGGAGCGCCGGATCCGCCGGATCATGGCGTCCACCGCGCACGGCAAGAGCGTGCTGTCCGGTCTGACCCCGTTACAGAACCTGATCGTCGGCGCGCTCGGCTTCGGCGTCGCCGGCCCCGCCGCGGTACTTCCCGGGGTCGCGGGCCTGACGCCACCCCCGTACAACGTGGTCATCTCGAACGTACCCGGCCCCCGCGAGAGCCCGCTGTACTGGAACCGCTCGCGCCTGCTCGGCATGTATCCGGCGAGCATCGTGCTGAACGGCCAGGCGCTGAACATCAGCGTGACCAGCTACGACCACCAGCTCCACTTCGGCCTGGTCGGTTGCCGCCGCACCGTACCCCACCTGCAACGCATGCTCGGCCACCTCGAGACCGCACTGACGGACCTCGAGAAGCTCTAGAGCCGGACGACGCCGTTCGGGGTGTTGAAGACGGCGGCGACGAGGCCGGGCTGGCCGTTGGGGCCGACCCAGGCGACGTCCAGGTCGTCCAGCAGGTGGTCGGCCGGGTGGCCGATCCAGTCCGTCACCCGGGCCGGGTCGCCGGCGATCTCGAGCGCGGTCAGCTTGATGTCCTTGCCGCCGATCGACGGGTGCTGGCTCAGGTCGTCCCAGTGCACGAAGAACGGCAGTTGCGGGTCCGCGATCAGGCCCTTCACGCCGAGCTGCCGCCAGGTCAGGTTCACCCCGTCCGGGCGGTGCCGGTTCCCCGGTACGGCCTGCCGGCCGAGGCGCTGCTCGATCGCGGCCAGGTCGGTGACCTCGACCACCCACCCGAGCCAGCCGCCGCCGAGCTCCTTCCGGGCCCGCACCGCCTGCCCGAACGGCGCCTTGTCCGACGCCGGGTGATCGAGCACGTCGACGACCTCGATGTACCGGTCGTTCTCCAGCGGCAGGATGTGGTTGACGGTCCCGAACCGCGGGTGCACCCCACCATCCACGAACTCCGCCCCGAGCAGCTCCGAAAGCCGCTCGAGCGTGGCTGCGCACCCATCCGGTCCGCACGCGTACGACAGATGATCCAGACGCATGCCAGCCATTCTTGCGCTCCCCACCGACAAAAGCGGGGCGGGGGTGTGTCGTCAGCTACTTCGAGGCTGGATGCGGCAACAACGGGTGTACGGCTTCCAGGTGCTGGCGGCACAGTTCGGCGAGGACGTCGTACGCCTTGAGGCCCATCAGGGTCTGCAGCTCGACCTTGCTCGACTCGTACACCGGTTCGACGGCGATGTGCGCCTCGGTGTTGCCGGTGCAGTACCAGTCCAGGTCGTGCCCGCCGGGACCCCAGCCGCGGCGGTCGTACTCGCCGATGCCGACCTCGGTGTACGACGTCCCGTCCGGCCGCTCCACGTCACGGAACGTACGCCGGATCGGCAGTTGCCAGCAGACGTCCGGCTTGGTCTCGACGAAGTGCACGCCGCGCTTCAGCGCCAGCCCGTGCAGCGCGCAGCCGGCGCCGCCTTCGAAGCCCGGGCGGTTCAGGAAGATGCAGGCACCCTCCCAGACCCGGGTCTTGCGGTCACCGTCGTCGTCGGTCTCGACCCAGCCTCCTGCCCGGCCTTCCTTGCGGAACTGCCAGTCCTCCTTGCCGAGCTCCTTGACGTACTTCTTCACCCGCTTCTCGTCGTCCTCGTCGGAGAAGTGCGCCCCGAGCGTGCAGCAGCCGTCGTTCGGGCGGCCCTTGTAGATCCCCTGGCAACCACCGCCGAAGATGCAGGACCAGTTGGACGTCAGCCAGGTCAGGTCACAACGGAACACCTGATCGGCGTCGTCGGGGTCGACGAACTCGACCCAGGCACGGGGAAAGTCGAGAGAAACCTCAGGCACCCCGAAAGCGTACGCGCCGCAGCCCCACAACCGTGAACGGAGACTCCGGAAAAGCGCTGATGGGGGCCGGTATCCGATTGTCCAGTAGCGTGAGGGTATGCGGCTCGGCGTACTCGACGTGGGATCAAACACCGTCCACCTGCTCGTGGTGGACGCGCATCGTGGTGCCGCGCCGCTGCCGGCGTACTCGCACAAGACCGAGCTGCGGCTGGCCGAGCACCTGGACACCGACGGCCGGATCGACGAGTCCGGTGCGGACGGGCTGGTCGAGTTCGTCAAGGAAGCGGTCGCGCTGGCCGAGGACAAGGGCTGCGAGTCGGTGCTGTCGTTCGCCACCTCGGCGCTCCGCGAGGCACCGAACGGCGAGAAGGTGCTGGCCCGGGTACACAAGGAAACCGACGTGACGCTGGAGGTGCTCAGCGGCGAGGACGAGGCCCGGCTGACCTTCCTGGCCGTCCGCCGGTGGTTCGGCTGGTCGTCCGGCCGGCTGTGCGTGTTCGACATCGGTGGCGGCTCGCTGGAGATCGCGGCCGGGTCGGACGAGCAGCCCACGGTCGCGGAGTCGGTCCAGCTCGGTGCCGGCCGGCTGACCCGGGAGGGCCTGACCGCGGACCCGCCGGACAAGGACGAGGTCCGCGCGTTGCGCCGCCGGATCCGGATGGAGCTGGCCGCCGTCGCAGGCCCGATCCTGCGGGCCGGCAAGCCGCAGCGTTCGGTCGCCACCAGCAAGACCTTCCGCTCGTTGGCCCGGATCGCCGGCGCGGCACCGTCCGCCGACGGGCCGTACGTGCCGCGGCTGCTGAACCGGGACGACCTGAACGAGTGGATTCCGAAGCTGACCACGATGACGGCCGCCGAGCGCGCCGCGCTGCCCGGGGTGTCGGCCGGCCGCGCGTTCCAGCTGACCGCCGGTGCCCTGGTCGCGGACGCCGTGATGGACCTCTTCGACCTGCCCGCGCTCGAGGTCTGCCCGTGGGCCCTGCGCGAAGGCGTCATCCTGTCCCGGCTCGACCAGCTGCAACCCCGGTGAGCGAATGAACCCCCGTACGACCGCGAAGATCGGCCTGTCCACCGCCTCCGTGTACCCGGAGTCCACCGCCAGCGGGTTCGAGCTCGCGGCGCGCCTCGGGTACGACGGGGTCGAGGTGATGATCGGGATCGACCCGCTGAGTACCCAGATCGACGCGATCCAGCGGCTGATCGACTACCACCAGCTGCCGGTGCTGGCGATCCACGCGCCGACCCTGCTGATCATGCAGCGGGTCTGGGGCACCGACCCGTGGAGCAAGCTCGAGCGCAGCGCCGAGGCGGCCAAGGAGCTCGGTGCCGACGTGGTCGTCGTGCACCCGCCGTTCCGCTGGCAGCGGGACTACGCGCGCGGATTCGTCGAGGGGATCGCCCGGCTCGAGGCCGAGACCGGCGTGACGCTGGCGGTCGAGAACATGTACCCGTGGCGGGCGCCGGGCAAGGGCCTGCAGGCGTACGCGCCGAGCTGGGACCCGACCGAGCAGACGTACGCGCACACCACGCTCGACCTGTCGCACGCGTCCACCGCGGAACAGGACTGCGTCGAGCTGGCCGCGACAATGGGCAAGAGCCTCACGCACGTCCACCTGACCGACGGCACCGGCTCCGCGAAGGACGAGCACCTGGTGCCGGGTCGCGGTACGCAACGTGCCGCGGAGCTGCTGTCGACGCTTGCCACCCAGGACTTCCGCGGCCACATCATCATCGAGATCAACACCCGGCGCGCGACCAGCCGTTCCGAGCGCGAGATCGACCTGGTCGAGTCGCTCGAGTTCACCCGCAAGCACTTCGTCCGCAAGTCCTCCCGCCGGACCCCGTTCGCCGTCACCCCGGACGGAGTGGTCTCGGAGCTGGCTCCGTGACCACCGCTCGCCGGTCACCACCCCGCCGGTCACCCGGCCGTCGCCCGGGCGGTCCTGACACCCGCGGCGAGATCGTCAAGGCGGCCCGGGAAACCTTTGCGGAGAAGGGATTCGCGGCCACCTCTCTGCGCGCCGTAGCCCGCCAGGCCGGCGTGGACGCGGCGCTGGTGCACCACTACTTCGGCGGCAAGGACGAGCTGTTCATCGAGGCGATGGCGCTGCCGATGGACCCGCGGCAGGTGGCGGCCCGGATCGTCGACGGCCCGCGCCCGGAGCTCGGCCGCCGGATCGTGACGGTCTTCCTCGGCCTCTGGGAGTCGGACGACGGGCAGCAGCGGATGAAGGCGATGCTGCGCAGCGTGGTCACCAGTGACGAGGTGGCGCGGACGATGCGCGAGGGGATCACCAGGATGATTCTCGAGCCGGTGGCGCAGTTTGTCGGGCCGCCGGACGCCAAGCTCCGGGTCAGCCTGATCGCCAGTCACCTGATCGGCGTCGCGCTGACCCGGTACGTGGCCGGGCTCGAGCCGGTCGCCTCGACGGAGCTGGGTCCGTTGATCGACCACCTCGCGCCCGCGATCCAGCAGTACATCGACGGCTGATGCGGGTACCGACCGACGGCGAGATCCGCGCCCTGCACCGCGAGTACGCGCCGAGCCGCGCCGCGTACGAGATCGTGTCCGAGCACTGTCAGTTGGTGTGCTCGGTGGCGGAGCAGTTCTTCGGTGGGCTGGATATCGACACCGACCTCGTCCGGGCGGGCGCGCTGCTGCACGACATCGGCGTGTACCGGCTGGACTCCGCGCCGTACATCCGGCATGGCGTACTCGGCCATGAACTGCTCGCGTCGATCGGCTATCCGGTCGAGCTGTGCCGGTTCGCGTCCTGTCACACCGGGGTCGGGATCACCCGGGAGGACGTGGTGCGGCAAGGACTGCCGATCCCGGTCGCCGACTACGTACCGTCGACTCCTGAGGAAGAACTTGTCCTTTATGCCGACAAGTTCCACAGCAAGCGGACGCCGCCGGTGTTCCTGTCGGGGGCTACGTACGCGACGGAGGTGGCGCGGTTCGGTGCGGACAAGGTGGCCGCGTTCGGGGCGCTGCGGGCGCGGTACGGCGATCCCGAGCTGGGTGCGCTGAGTGCCGCCACGGGGTACGCCGTCAACTGACCTCGTTGTTGCCAGTGGACGTTCCGAGCGCTAAATTCATCATATGATGAAAAACGCCGTGAGCTGCCGGGACGTGGTCGTCGTCCGCGGCGGCCGGGAGGTGCTGCACGGGGTCGGCTTCGATCTCCGGGCCGGGACGGTGACCGGGCTGCTCGGGCCGTCCGGCTGTGGCAAGACGACGCTGATCCGGGCGATCGTCGGCCTGCAGGCGCGGGTCACCGGCGACGTGTCGGTGCTCGGGCATCCGGCCGGCGCGCCGAGGCTGCGCGACCGGATCGGGTACGTGACCCAGGAGCCGAGCGTGTACGGCGACCTGACCGTGACCGAGAACCTGCGCTTCTTCGCCGCGGTGCTCGGGGTCGACTCGACGGATGTGCAACGGGTGATCGAGGCGGTCGACCTGATGACGCACGCTGACGCCCGGGTCGACCAGCTGTCCGGCGGCCAGCGTTCGCGGGCCTCCCTCGCGGCCGCGCTGCTCGGCAACCCTGAGCTGTTGGTGTTGGATGAACCAACGGTCGGGCTGGATCCCGTGCTCCGGCGTGATCTCTGGAATCTTTTCCACGAGTTGGCCGACGCCGGCTCGACGTTGCTGGTGTCCAGTCACGTCATGGACGAGGCGTCGCGCTGCGATCGGTTGTTGCTGATGCGGGAGGGGGAGTTGCTCGCCGACGACACGCCAGACGGACTGCTCGCCTCGGCCGGTACCGGCGACATCGAGCAGGCGTTCCTCACGCTGATCGACCGGAAGGCAGGTGCACGATGACTCCGCGGGTGACGTTCGCGGTCGCGGCCCGGGTGCTGGCGCAGTTGCGCCGGGACCGTCGTACCGTGGCGATGCTGATCGTGCTGCCGGCGTTGCTGGTCAGCCTGATGTACTGGATGTTCACCGACTCGCCGAACACCTTCAACCGGGTCGGCGGACCGCTGCTGGCGGTGTTTCCGTCGATCATCATGTTCGTCGTGACCTCGGTGGCGACGCTGCGGGAGCGGTCCAGCGGGACCTTGTCGCGGTTGTTCACGATGCCGATGGCAAAGCTGGATTTCCTGCTCGGGTACGCGCTCGCCTTCGCGCTGATCGCCGTTGTGCAGGCGCTGGTGGTGGTGTCGATTGCCCTTTATCTGCTGGACTTGCAGATCCAGGGCGCCGCCTGGCAACTCGGGGTGGTCGCGGTACTCGATGGCGTACTGGGCGCGGCGCTCGGTTTGTTCGCGAGCGCTTTCGCGGCGACCGAGTTCCAGGCCGTACAGCTGATGCCGGCCGTGATGATCCCGCAAATCCTGCTCTGCGGGCTGCTCGTACCGCGCGACCAGTTGCCGGGTGTACTGCACGCGGTCAGCGACGTGCTCCCACTGTCCTACGCCGTCGACGCCGTCCTGGGAGTTGCCAAGGGCAACGGCTTCACAACGGGCACAGGTGGTGACGCCTTGGTCGTCCTCGCCTTCATCCTCGCCGCCCTCGGCCTCGGCGCCGCAACACTGAAACGCCGCACCGCGTGAAGCCGGCGCACCCTCGCTGGAGGGCGCGCCGGCTCGGGGTCAGTTTCAGCTGAAGGTCTGGACGACCTTTCCGTTCTTGTCGTACGCCTGGATCTTCGGGTAGGTGCCCTGCTTGTGCGAAGCGGTGGTCCGGTACACGAGCGCGAACCAGCCGCCCTGCCCGACCGGGACCACGTAGGGGCGAGCCTTGCCCAGGTGCACCTGGACTGTGGTCGCGGTCGTCGACGCGACCCGGCCCCAGGCGGTCATCCCGTATCCCTTGCAGACGCCCGCGGTGCACGCCCCGCTGCCGCCGGCGCCGGCGTACATGTTCGCGCGCTTGGCCTTGGCGGCCGGCTCCAGCGTCGGGTCGTCCCCGCCGAGCTTGGTCAGGGTGGTGAACGCCGTCGTCCGGTCCAGCTCGGCCAGCGGCCGTTTGTTCGCAGACAGGTCACAGTCGACCACCTTCGTGCCCGACGGTGAGACGGCGACCACGACACCGGTGCCGCGATCCTTCGACTGGTCGGAGGCCACCACCTGCCACTTGGTCAGGTCGACCCAGGACAGCACCGAGCAGTTCCGCAACTTGCCGGCGACGCTCGTCGGCACCGGATCCTTGGCCGCCGCCGCGACCAGCTCGGCCGACGGCTTGTCACCACCGGGGACGATGCACCGGTTGAACCGCTCGCCGTTCGCGACCTTGTACATCGCCATCCGGCCGGTGCGGTACGTACCGGCATGTTTCTCCAGCGGCCGCTTCTCGTCCGGATTCCGCAGCGAACACCGGCGTTGCGCCTCGTCGTAGGAGACCCGCTGGTCGGCGCCCGCCTCGCCGCGCGGGACGCCCGGTACCGCGCTGAAGTCCGAGTTCTGCGCCTGGCTCTGGCCGGCGACGCTCGGTTGCCGGCCGGCCGAGGTCAGGTTCGGCAGGACGGTGACGGCGAGCGCGACCGCCGCGACGCCGGCGACCGCTCCGCCCGCGCCGATGAACGTCCGGCGGCGCCGGCCGCGACGGCCCCGGGCCAGCGCCTGCGCGCTGTCGACGGGTTGCAGTGGTTCGCTTTCGGCCAGCCGGTGCAGCTCGGCGCTGACCTCACGTGTGTCTTCCATCTCGTTCTCCTTCACAGCGCCGCCCGGCCGGTTCGCCGGAGGTCGATGGCCCGTCGGAGAGTGTCGAGGCCACGGGCTGCCTGGCTTTTCACGGTGCCTTGCGAGCAGCCGAGGATTTCCGCGGTCTGTTCGATCGACAGGTCCTCGTAGTACCGCAGCACCACGCAGGCACGTTGCCGCGGCCCGAGTGACTTGAGTGCCGCCAGTACCTCGTCCCGCTCGGCGTGACCGTGGGCGAAGTCGTCCGGAACCATCCGGTCGGGTACCTCGGCGATCGCCACCTCGCGCCGCCAGGGGCGCCGGCCACCGTCGTACGCCGCATTCACCACCATCCGGCGGGCGTAGGCCAGCGGATTCCCCACTCGCCGCACCTTCGGCCAGGCCAGATACAGCTTGTACAGCGCGTCCTGGACGATGTCGTCCGCCCGATGCCGATCACCCGACACCAAGAACGCCGTCCGCCGCAACGACGCACCCGCCACCTCGACGAACTCGACGTACTCCCGGTCCCGCTCCGCCATCCGAGCCTCCACTCTCCATCTCACCCCCAAGACGGAAAGCCGAATCGCCCAGGTTGCACCGCCACCAGATTCGCACAGGAACCCGGCGGCCGCGGCTAGCTGGAGAGGTGGGTGACGTTCTGCCAGGCGGGGTCGGGGGTGGTGACCAGGGTCACTTTTCCGTGCGGCCAGCCGGTGGTGGCGGCTTGCAGCTGGGCGTCGGCGGGGGTGGTGCTGTCGACGTAGTAGTGCAGGATTCGAGTGCCGGCCGAGGTCTCATGGGCCAGGAGGTTGCCGGAGCCGCCCAGGCGGTCGGTCAGGTGGTCCTCGAAGGCGCGGAGCTCGTCGAGCATCTCGGACTCGGGCAGACCGTCGTCGCGGACCAAGGGGTACTGGATGGAAACCGCCACATGCGTGTCGAGGTGCGGCCGGCGGATCGAGCGGAGTGGGTACTCGGCGGTGGCGATCACGCGCTGACCGTCCCGGGTACCCTCCAGCATCTTCCACGCCGGGCTGCCGTCGTCGAGCGTGTGTTCGGCGGCGAAACCGGCCACCGCGGGCAGCAGCTCCTGGACGGGTACGGCGCCCGCGGGTGCCTGCGCCAACGGGTCGATCGCGCCGACCCAGGTCTCCACCATCTCCTCGCCGAGCACCAGATCGAGGATCAGGAAGGTCACCCGCCGCTGCGCATCCACCGGCAAGGACTCGAAGACCGGGTGATGTACGCCGACATGCACCGACGCCGAATCCGGGTCGATAGACACTACCGATTCGTCGATCGCGACCGGCGGAAGGCCGTCGAACTGGATCGTCACCGCCGGCCCCGGGCGGCGCAGGTCCGCGTACTCCCAGAGCTGGTCCGACGGCGGTGCGGCCCGCAGCCAGCGGCGGGCGACCGCGCGCTGGGCCGGGTTGCCGGCCGCGGTGACGATCAGCACGTGCTCGGCGTGCAGCCCGGGACCGAGCTCCCACTCCAGGTCCGGGTGGATGCGGGCGATCCGCTCGTTCAGCATCGCGTTCGCGTCGGCCGGCTGCCGGCGCGCGACGGCGTCCGCGACCGTCGTGGCGCCGGTACCGGACCACCAGGACCAGAACGCGCCGATCGGGTCGGCGTCCACCACGATCCGCCTGCGACGCTTGAAGATGGGCATGTGCGCATCTTCTCCCAGCCAGGGGTGCGACCGCCGAACCAGTAGGCCTGCTGGTGTGGTCCCGGCCACACGATTAGGGAGCGCTCGGTTCAGGCGCGTAACCTGCAGACACCACTGGCAGATGGGTGGGTTTGACGAGGAGGAACACGTAGTGCTTCGGCGAGTCCTGCTGGGCATGTCCCGCAGCCCCCAGATCAAGAAGGCAGTGTCGTCGCTGCCGGTTTCCAGTGGCATCGTGGCCCGGTTCGTCGCCGGTGAGACCGCGCCGGAAGCCGTGCTCGCGACCGAGAAGCTGGTCAGCAACGGCCTGCACGTGACGCTCGACCACCTCGGCGAGGACGTCACCGACCTGGCCGCGGCGACCGCCACCGCGGACGCGTACCTGGACCTGCTGAAGCAGCTGTCCGCGGCCGGCCTGACCAAGAACGCCGAGGTCTCGGTCAAGCTGTCGGCCGTCGGTCAGGCGCTGCCCGGTGACGGCGAGAAGATCGCTTTGGAGAACGCGCGGACGATCTGCCACGCCGCCCGCAACGCCGGCACCACGGTGACGCTGGACATGGAGGACCACACCACCACCGACTCCACGCTGGGCATCCTGCGCGAGCTGCGCCAGGACTTCCCGGAGACCGGGGCGGTCCTACAGGCATACCTGCGGCGGACCGAGGCCGACTGCCGCGATCTCGCGCACGCGGGCTCCCGGGTTCGGCTGTGCAAGGGCGCGTACAAGGAGCCGGAGTCGGTCGCGTTCCAGGAGAAGCGCCAGGTCGACAAGGCGTACGTGCGCGCGATGAAGGTGCTCATGAACGGCGCCGGCTACCCGATGATCGCGTCGCACGACCCGCGGCTGATCGCGATCGCGGGCGCCCTCGCCGACCGGGCGAACCGCCGGCCGGGCAGTTTCGAGTACCAGATGCTGTTCGGCATCCGCCCCGAGGAGCAGCTCCGGCTGGCCGGGCAGGGGCACACCATGCGCATCTACATCCCGTACGGCGAGGACTGGTACGGCTACCTGGTCCGCCGCCTCGCCGAACGGCCCGCGAACCTGCAGTTCTTCGCCCGCTCCTTGATCAGCAAGAAGTAGCCCGCCCGCGGGGGACTAGCCTGTGGACCATGAGTGCACAGGTGGCGGTCCTCGGGGCCGGAGTGATGGGGGAGACGTTGCTGTCCGGGCTGATTCGGGCCGGCCGGCGACCGGAGGACCTCCTGATCACCGAGCGCCGGGAGGAACGTGCCGCCGAGTTGCGCGAGCGGTACGGCGTGGAGGTCGTCACGAACGTGGAGGCGGCGAAGCGGGCGGACACGCTGGTCCTGGTGGTGAAGCCGCAGGACATGCCCGAGCTGCTCGCGGAGATCGCGCCCGCGATCCGGGTCGAGCAGACGGTGGTTTCGCTGGCTGCCGGGATCAGCACCCGGTTCGTCGAATCGCGGCTGCCGGAAGGCGTTGCCGTCGTCCGCGTGATGCCGAACACGCCTGCCCTGGTGGACGAGGGGATGGCCGCCATCTCGCGTGGCGCGCACTGCGACGAGAGCCACCTGGAGCTGGCCGAGAGCCTGCTGGCCGCGACCGGCCGGGTGATCCGGGTGCCGGAGAAGCAGCAGGACGCGGTGACCGCGATTTCCGGTTCGGGTCCGGCGTACTTGTTCTTCGTGGTCGAGGCGATGATCGAGGCGGGCGTGCACATGGGTCTGCCGCGCGGTACGGCGACCGATCTGGTCGTACAGACCGTGGTCGGTTCGGCGAAGCTGCTCCGCGAAACCGGCGAACACCCGACCGTACTGCGCGAACGCGTCACCTCCCCGGGCGGCACAACCGCCGCCGCGGTCCGCGAGCTGGAGGACCACAAGGTGCGCGCGGCGTTCCTGTCCGCGATCGAAGCCGCTCGCAACCGGTCACGAGACCTGGCCGCCGAGTAAGGGGCCGCTGAGTAACACCTGTCCCTCAGGTGGCGTTAAGGTTGGGCGCCGAGGTATTCCTGCCATGTTCGAGGGATGATTCCGCCCATGGGTAATGGTTCGGTCGAGCCGGCCACCACACCTGCGCAGCCGCAACACCACGAGGTGCCCCAGCTCCCGTGGCGCGTGCCGCTGGACCCGGCGCCCTGGTGGGCGTGGGCGCTGTTCATCCTGCCCTTCATCGCCGTGCCGGCGCTGAACTCCTGGCTGTGGATGGGCGCGCGGGACATGCTCGCGGTCGGGCTGCTGACGATCATCGGCGCCTCGGTGGTACGAGTTGCCGGCGGCGTCGTGCTCTACCGGGTCGAGCTGACCGCGACGTCGTTGAAGGCGCGGACGAGCATGCTGATCCGCAGCCTGTCCTGGCAGGACGTGGACGCGATCGAGATCGGCGACGACAACGTCGTACTCACCCATGGCCCGGACGAGAACGAGATCAACGGCATCCCGAAGGACCGGACGGCCGAAGTGGGCGCCGTGATGGCGGCGATCCGGCAGCAGGCCGCGGACACCCCAACGCGCCGCCACCGCCCGCGCCCCGGCATCGGCGCCCTCCTCGTCCTGCTCTACCTGGTCCTGTCCATCGGCGCATTCCTACTCCGCTGGCACATCGTCATCTGACTCAGCCGGCTAGCTGACTCAGCTCAAGGACAGCGTCGCGGCGACTGGCCAGTGGTCGCTGGGGAGGCGGTTTTCGGGGCGGTGGTGGGAGACGGCTGCGTCCGTGACGGTCCAGTCAGGGGTGACGAGGATGTGGTCGATGCGGGCGTCGTCGGTGGCGCCGGTGAAGTCGTGCCAGCTGCCGCCGGCTTCGAGGGGGACGGCGAGTGACAGGCCGGAGGCCAGTAGGGCTTTCAGTGGGGCGGAATCGGGGGTCGCGTTCAGGTCGCCCATCACGATCCACGGCAGTGAGCCGGTGATCCAGCGGGCGATCAGCCGCGACGACTGCAGCTGGGCGACCTCGCCCGCGTGGTCGTAGTGCGTGTTCACGACGCCGACCGTTGTCCCGTTGTGGTGCCGGAGCCAGACCAGAGTCGCGATCCGGGTCAGGTCGGCGTCCCAGCCGATCGATCCCGGCGTCCCCGGATCGTCCGACAGCCAGCGCGTCTCATGGCGCTCTATCCGCCAGTCGCCGGGCCGAACCAGGACCGGGGAGTGCTCACCCGCGCTCATCCCGTCGTCCCGGCCGGCGCCGACGATCTCGTACTTGGGGAACCGCCAGCGCAGGTACTCGAGCTGGTCGGGCAGCACTTCCTGCAGCCCGACCACGTCCGCGTCCAGCTGTTCGATCGCCGCCACCGCCGCCTTCCGCCGTAGCGGCCAGGCGTTCTCGCCGTCCGGTGCGGAGGAGTTGCGGATGTTGAACGAGGCAGCGCGAATCTTAGGGCGGAGCTTCATGGGGCAGATCCTGCCAAACCCATCGCTCGTGCCGCAGCCTGGAGCCGGGGCGTGCTCGCTTCGAGCGCCCGGTCCCGGCCTTGGGCCAGCAGGTGATCGATCGCGCCTGGGTCGGTGGCCAGCCGCGCGTACTCCTTCTGCAGCGGTTCGATGATCGCCAGTACGGCATCCGCGACGTCCTGCTTCAGCGCGCCGTACGACGCGTACGCCTTCGCCAGCTCGACCGGATCGCCATCGGTACAGGCCGCCAGGATCTCCAGCAGGTTCGTCACGCCCGGCTTGTTCGCCTCGTCGTGCCGTACCTCGTTGTCGGAGTCGGTGACCGCGCGCATTACCTGGCGGCGGATCACGTCCGGCGGGTCGAGCAGCCGGATCGTACCGATCGCGTCGTCGGCGTCCGACTTGCTCATCTTCGCGGCCGGGTTCTGCAGGTCCTTCACCCGCGTCGCGAGCGCGGCCTTGTTCAGCTGCGGTACGACGAACGTCTCGCCGTACTCGCGGTTGAACCGGATCGCGATGTCCCGGGCGAGCTCGACGTGCTGGTCCTGGTCACCGCCGACGGGCACCCGCTCCGCGCCGTACAGCAGGATGTCCGCGGCCATCAGGCACGGGTACGTGAACAACGAGGCCCGCGTCATCGGCCGGCCGTTGCCCTTCTCCTTGTACTGGATCATCCGGGACAGCTCACCGACGTACGAAGTGCACTCCAGCAGGTACGCGAGCTGGGCGTGCGTCGGTACGTCGGACTGCACGAACACCGTGCCTTCGGGGACACCGGCCGCGAGCATCAGCGTCGCGAACTCGCGGGTCAGCGCGGCGAGTCTTCGTGGGTCGTGCTTGATCGTCATCGCGTGCAGGTTCGCGACGAAGTAGAAGCCGTCCGGGTCGGTGAACCGGCGGAGCGCGCCGAGGTGGTTCCCGATGGTGAGCCGGCCGGACGGGGTGATGCCGGAAAGCGAGGTCATGATCGTGCCCTTTCGGTGAGTCTGAGCCCCACCGAGCGCACGAAAAAGGCCGCCTCGGCGAGGCGGCCTTGGTGGCTGCGTGCGAACACGCGCTGGGATGGACCGCCCTAGGCGGCCCACCACTGCTGCAGGTTCGTGTTCACACCATCAGCCTACCAGCGATTGGACGATCAGCTCGTTGCGTGCGTCCTGACCGAGCGGCACGGATGGGTGTACGCCGTCGCGGAGGTAGTTCGCGAGCCGGTACGGCTTGACCCAGAGCCACTCGGCCCAGCGGATGATCCGCAGGTTCGGGTACCGCTCCTGCGCGTCGTACAGCTGCATGTTCAGCCAGGAGCTGTTCCGCTGGTCCGCGAGCTGTACGGCCGCGGAGACACTGCGGCGTACGACTTGGAGGTTCACCCAGTACAGCGTCCGGTTCTGGCCGACGATGCTGACCGCGCGGGCCACCTGGGCGGCGAACTTCGGCGGGTCGAAGATGTCGTTGGAACCGCTCGCCATCAGGATGCGGCGCGGCAGCCCGTACGTCGACGCCCACTGCTGGAGCGCGTCGACCGCGCCGGAAGTGGGACGGCTCGACCAGTTGTGTACGGCCAGCTGGGTGCCGTTGCGGTTCAGCAGCCGGACCGCCAGCGCCTTGCCGTCCTGGACCGAGATGCTGTCACCGAACATGTAGACACCGCCGGTCTGGCGGGTGCGCTCGATCTGCGCCGGGGTGGAGATCGCGCGGGTCGCGGACGACCAGAAACCGGCGACGCCCGACCCGTACGGTCCGGTGGAGGTGGTTGAGGCCGCAAGTTCCGCGGCAGCCGGGCGTGCCGCGGCGGTCTGGGCCGAGGCCGTCTGGGTTTGCGCGGCGATGGCGGCGGCCGCCGCCGCTCCGGCCGTGACGATCTGCCGGCGCTTCGGGGTTGTCTGCTTCCTCACCGGAGAACTGTGCGGCCTGGACCGGAGACACGCAAGTCCGGATCTCACCGCAAGTTCACTGTATGCAGTCGGATCGCGCGTTACCCGGGAGTAGATCGACAGAAATTTGCAGATCTTGTAACGCTTTGCAGTCCGGGCCCGATAAACCGACTGTTGGACCACAGGCGGGCTGCGCGACCTGGGAGGGGTGTTCGCGCCGCCCGTCGTCGTGCGTCAGGAGCCGGTCAAGCGGTTGGCACGAGGCTGAGGTCGATGGCGTCCAGCTCGGTGTAGCAGTCGCCCTTGGTGAACTTCACCGTGTTCGGCCCCGCGTTCAGCGGCAGATCGACGGCCGATTCACCGAGCAGGTCCCAGCTGTACGACGGGTACTTGACCGTTGCCTTCGGCCCGCCGTTCGCGGACACCTGGTGGCTGCAGACCGTCCCCATCCCGTTGGCGCCCCGGGCGCGAATCCGGTACGTGCCCGCGCTGCCGACCTGGAAAGTGAAGGTGACCGAGCTGTCGGCGTAGTCGATGTAGCCGATCTTCCCGCCGCCGGACGCCGACGTGATCTGGACCCGCTTCGCGTTCGTGACTCTCGCGTTCGCGGTCTGCTCGGCCTCGTACCGGGTGATCGGTACGCCGGTCAGGGCGCTGTACCAGCGGATCGCCGCCTTCGACGCGGCGCCGTAGTTCGGGTGCCACATGTCGACGAAGTCGTACGGCTGGAACAGACCCGAGTTCGCGTCCACGTACCGCACCTGTTTCCCGGCCGCCGCCTTCGCCGCGACGATGCCGGGGATGGTGTAGTTGAACGCCGCGACGCGGGCGTAGTGATTCGGGTCGGCGAGCTGCGGGATGCTCGCGACGAACAGCTTCACGTCCGGCAAGGTGGTCGTGATGGTGTCGATCAGCGTCGACAGCTTGCCGGGCGCGGCGCCGGCCGACGCGTCGTCGTACATGTCGTTGGTGCCGATCTGGAGCGTGATCACGTCCGGCCGGTACGTGGTCAGCCAGCCGGTGACACTGCCCTGGAGCTGCCCGATCGTCCAGCCGCCGTGCCCTTCGTGATCGCGGTCGCCGAGTACGCCGGCCGGTCCGCTGTTCACCGATCCGACGAAGTCGACCGGTCTGCCGTCGGCGCGCAAGAGTTGCCACAAGTCGGCCCGGTACGCGGCTCCGGCGGCGTCACCACCGACGGTGTTCGAGTCGCCGAGCGGCATCAGCTTGGTCGGCGTCGCGCGCCTGATCGGGACTGCTGGTTCATCGGCAGCCGGAGCCGGAGCCGGAGCGGGGGTGAAGGTGAAGGCCAGGGCGCCGACGCTGGCGATGGCGGGCAGGGCACGGAGTAATCCACGCATGGGGTGTCTCCTTCGGGGCGGCGGATGCCCCGATCGTCAGCCCGCGCCTGGCCGGCGGCAATCTATTCGAGCGGCCTGGAAGCTCGTTGTGGTCTGAGCCGGCGGAGTGGCGGTTAAGGTCAAGGGCATGAGTGGCGAGGCGTTGCTGGTGTTCGACGACGGGCTGACCGCGTACGACTTCGGCCATGGGCATCCGATGAGTCCGGTCCGGGTCGAGCTGACGATCAAGCTCGCGCGGGAGCTGGGCGTACTCGACCGGCTGAAGGTGGCGCCCGCGCCGACCGCTGACGACGCGCTGCTGGAGAGCGTGCACACCGCCGAGTACGTGGCCGCGGTGAAGCGCGCCGGCGAGTACCCGGACGATGCGGATCCGGCGCACGGGCTGGGGACCAGCGACACCTACTGCTTCCCGAACATGCACGAGGTCTCGGCGCACATCGTCGGCGCTTCGGTGGAGGCGGCGCGCGCGGTCTGGGAGGGCGACGTACTGCATGCGGCGAACGTCGCGGGCGGTCTGCACCACGCGATGCCCAACCAGGCCAGCGGCTTCTGCGTGTACAACGACCCGGCGATCGCGATTCAGTGGCTGCTCGATCACGGCGCCGAGCGGGTCGCGTACGTGGATGTGGACGTACACCACGGGGACGGCGTGCAGACGGTGTTCTACAACGACCCGCGGGTGCTGACGGTCAGTCTGCATGAGTCGCCGACCACGCTGTTCCCGGGTACGGGCAGCCCTGGTGAGACTGGTGGACCGGGTGCGGAAGGTACGGCCGTCAACGTCGCGGTACCGCCTGGTACGGGCGATGCCGGCTGGTTGCGGGCGTTCCACGCGGTCGTACCCGAGGTGGTGAAGGCGTTCCGGCCGAGCGTACTGGTGACGCAACACGGCTGTGATTCGCATGTCGAGGACCCGCTGGCGCACTTGACCAAGACGATCGACGGGCAGCGGGCCGCGTACCTGGCGTTGCACGACCTGGCGCACGAGCTGACCGGGGGAAAGTGGGTCGCGACCGGAGGCGGCGGGTACGCGATCATCGACGTCGTTCCGCGGGCCTGGACCCACTTGCTGGCGATCGTGGCCGGGGAGCCGATCGATCCGGCCACCGCGGTACCGGACGCTTGGCGTGAGGAGATCCAGCTGCGGTTCGGGCGGGTCGCGCCGGTGCGGATGACCGACGGGCGCGAGCCCACGTACGCCGACTGGTCGACCGGCTACAACCCCGGCGCCTGGCTCGACCGCGCCATCAAGGCCACCCGGGACGCCAGTTTCCCGCTGCTGGGCCTCGATCCGACCTACTGAGGCGGCCCCGGACCGAGTTCAACGGCTCCGTAGCGAGTTCGACCGGCCCCGTTCCGAGTTCAACGATTGAGTCACAGGAGTCCCCCTCTTTCCCATTCGTACCAACAGCCACTACGCTCGTGACATGCACGGACGGAGGTGCCGGAGGGGAAGCCGGCGCACGATCCGTGCTGGAAGTGCGGTGCGCAATGGCATCAAAGAAGTCCGGTGGTGAGCAGCCGCTCGCCGAGGTGAAGTTCCTGACCGTGGCGGAAGTCGCCACGGCCATGCGCGTGTCCAAGATGACTGTGTACCGGTTGGTGCACTCCGGTGAACTGCCCGCGGTCCGCGTGGGACGTTCGTTCCGGGTGTCGGAGGACGCCGTGCACGACTACCTCAAAGGCGCCTACTTTCAGGCCGGATAACCACGAGATACGAAGGGACCGGCTCCGAGTACCGGACCGGTCCCTTCGTCATGGTCAGGGTCGCTGCCGGGTGAGCAGGGCGCGGATCGCGGTGGTGATCTCGGCCGGGTCCTCCTCGGCCATGAAATGCCCGGCGGTGGTGGTCTGGTGGTGCAGGTCGGGCGCCCACGCCTTCCAGCGCGCTGCCGCGTCGAACCCCAGCGCCGAACCCCAGTCCTGCTGGATCACCGTCACCGGCATCCGCAGTTTGTTGCCCTGAGCAAGATCAACCTCGTCGTCCGCGACATCCACCGTCGCCGACGCCCGGTAATCCGCAACAATCGAAGGCACCGCGGCCCGGCACGCCTCGAGATAATGCGCGCGGACGTCCGCGGGAATCGCCGCCGGATCCTTCGCCCACAGGTCAAGAAAGTACCCAAAGAACTCGTCCGAGCTGGCAGCGATCATCCGCTCGGCAAGCCCAGGCGGCTGCGCCATCAGGTACAAATGAAACCCGACTGCCGCCGACGTGCCGTGCATGACCTCCCACATGTCCAGCGTCGGCAGCACATCCAGACACATCAGGTGCGTGACCACGTCCGGATGATCCAGCCCGGCCCGAAACGCAACCAACGCGCCCCGGTCATGCCCCACCAACGCAAACCGCTCGTACCCGAGCTCCCGCGCCACCTCCACCACATCCGCCGCCATCACCCGCTTCGAGTACCCCTCCACCGGCTTGTCGCTAGCCCCGTACCCCCGCAGATCCGGCACGATCACCGTGTGCTCCGCAGCCAACTCGTGAGCCACCGCACGCCACATCACGTGCGTCTCCGGAAACCCATGCAACAACACAACCGCCGAACCTGAACCCCCGACGGCGACGTTCAACTGGACGCCGTCCGTGCCGGGTACCCGGACGTACTCGAATCCTTCGATGTTCATGCGACCAGCGTCGCGCCGGCGGATGAGCATTCGATGAGCGTTACCGTGGGCGGGTGGAGTTCGGGGTGTTGGGGCCGGTGGTGGGGTGGTCGGCGGGGGAGCCGGTTGATTTGAAGGGGCCTCGGCATCGGGCGGTGCTGGGGCGGTTGATTGTGGCGCGCGGGCGGGTCGTGCCGGTCGACGTACTGATCGATGACTTGTGGACGGTTCCGCCGGCTGGGGCGTTGAGTGCGGTGCGGACGTTTGTCGCCGCGTTGCGCCGGGCGATCGAACCGGATCGGGCGCCGCGTACGCCGCCGCGGTTGCTGATCACCTCCGGTCCTGGGTACGCGCTGAAAACGGAGAACGTCGACGCGTGGCGGTTCGAGGCTGCGGTACGGGCGTCCTTGCCGGCGGAT
The DNA here is from genome assembly GCF_039531045.1 of Kribbella hippodromi. NCBI lineage: Bacteria > Bacillati > Actinomycetota > Actinomycetes > Propionibacteriales > Kribbellaceae > Kribbella > Kribbella hippodromi. The sequence goes on from NZ_BAAAPH010000001.1 coordinate 540,062, forward strand.
CAGTTGTTGCCGGAGTTGCTGTCCGCGTTGGAGTTGTGGCGCGGCCCGGCGTACGCGGAATTCGCGGATGAAGGGTGGGCGCTGGCCGAGCGGACGCGGTTGACGGAGCTGCGGTTGCGGGCGGTGGAGCGGGTCGCCGAGGCGCGGCTCGCGCTGGGGCGGGCGGCGGATGCGGTACCTGAGCTGGATGCGCATGTGACCGAGCATCCGTGGCGCGAAGACGCCTGGCGGCTGCTGGCGCTGGCGCTGTACCAGAGCGGGCGCCAAGGCGATGCGCTCGCTGTACTACGTCGCGCTCGCGAGACGTTGGTCAGTCAACTCGGCTTAGATCCCAGCTCAACTCTCTTCCACCTGGAAACAGACATCCTCAACCAAGCACCTCACCTCACGTCAGCTGCTGGAGTTGGTGGGGTTTGGGAGGAGGCCGCGGCGGTTTACGGGCGGGTGGTTGGCGGATCGCGGGCTCGGATCGAGTCTTCGGTGGGGTTGTTGCGGAGTCTGGCGGTGACCGGGGGCGGAGGATTGGTGGCTGCTCGGCGGCATCGGCTGGCTGCGGTCGCGGCGGCCGAGGAGCTTGGTGATCCCGACCTGACCGCGCGGGTGATCGGCGCGTACGACGTACCGGCGATCTGGACGCGATCCGACGACGAAGCGCAGGCGGCGGCGATCGTCGCGGCGGCTGAGCGGGTCCTGCCGACGCAGGATCACCCGAGCATCCGCGCCCGCCTGCTCGCGACCATCGCCCTCGAATCGCGCGGCGCACGGGAACCGGCGCGCGCCCGCGAGGCCGCGCTGGAAGCCGAGGAACTGGCGCGCGGGCTCGACGACCCGATGCTGCTCGCGTTCGCGTTGAACGGTGTGTTCATGCAGAGCTGTTACCGCGCCGGCCTCGCGCCCCAACGGGCGGCGATCGGCGCGGAGCTCGTCACGTTGTCCCAGCGCCACAACCTCTTTACGTACGAGGTTCTGGGCCATCTCATCAGCATGCAAGCCGCCTGCGCCACAGCCCATCACGTTCGCGCCGACGAGCACGCACAGGCCGCGGACGCGCTGGCAGCACGCCATGAACTTCCACTGGTCGCGGTCTTCACCCGCTGGTACGCCGCCCTGCGCGACGACACCCCCGAGTCCTATCGCGCGGCCGCCACCTTGCTGGACGATGCGGGCATGCCTGGGTTGAGCGATGGTCTGCTTCCGTTGGCATTGGCCGCACACGCCGTACGCCACGGGGAACCGATCCCGGCGGCCGACTACGGGCCCCATACGCAGGCGATGAACGGATCACCGCCACCGGGCTTGCTGCTCGAGGCGTACTGGGCGCTGACTGTCCACAACGCACGCCAGTCAGGCGATCTCCGCTTGCTCGCGAAAGCACAGGCCGCCCTCGAACCCGCGGCCGACGAACACACAGCCGGCAGCGGCCTCCTCACCCTCGGCCCAGTCACCGACTACCTGGATTAGTAGCGCCGGCTAGAGATCGTCCGGCGACCCGGTTTCGGATTTCCGGTCGGCCTGCTGCCGCAGCTCGTAGTGCGACTTGTGCGCCGTCGTCCGGTACGCCTCGTCGTACGCCGCCAACGCCCCCGCCACGCCGGACCCGCGCCCGGTCCGCTTGGCCCACGCGGCGAACCAGGTCAGCCCGCCCAGCACGACCACGACGCCACCGAGAAACACCACGTACGCCATGCCCCTCACGGTACCGCGCGCCTAAAGCTCCAGGCTCCAGTCGTTGCAGCGCATCCAGTGTCCTTTCGGGTACTCGAAATCTCGTTCGCGGACGAAGCTGAATCCGGCCTTGCGGCACAACGCGTTGGACGCCGCGTTCGCCACGTTCGGGTACGCATGCAGCGTTCGGTGCGTACCCACCGCCCGCGCGACCTCCGCCACCGCATGCACCGCCGAGACCGCCAGACCACGACCCTGAAACTCCGGCAGCACCGCCCAGCCGGTCTCCCAAACCGTCTCGGTGTCCTCGGGATCGTCGGCGTGCTCCCAGTACCCGATCAGCCCCGCGCGCTCACCGTCGGAGGTGACGATCACGAACATCTGCCCGGTGAAAGCGTTCTCGGCGTACTTGCGATGCCGGTCCCGCACTTTCTCCGGCGTCTCCGGACCACCCAGATGCGCCGTCATCTCGGGCGTGTTGCACCGCTCGAGCAACCCGAAGTCCTGCTCGCTCCACGATTCCAGCGTCACCATGGCGACAGTCCATCACCTCGCACGGACAGTTTTCAGCCCGCGTTTCAGCTCGTACGCCGGGCCCGCACCGCCAGCGCATGCGGCACTTCCGGACCATCCGGCTCCTCGAAGCGCTCGATCGACAGCGACGGGATCAGGAACGCGTTCAGGAAGTCCGCCAGCGGCACGTGATGCATCCCGACCCGCCGCCGGATCCCGTCCTCGCCCCAGAACGGCGACTCGTCGTGCCAGCCCCGCTGCCGGTACGTCGGGTGGACGAGCCGGCTGCCGTCCTCGTTGAAGAACATGTGCGGCCCGTTGAAGCACGGGTGGACGCCGTACACGACGAGTACGCCGCCCGGCCGCAGCACCCGCGCCGCCTCGCGAACGACCCCGCCGAAGTCCTCGACGTCGGTGGAGATCCACATCGTCACAGCTGTGTCGAAGCTCGCGTCGGGGAACGGGAGCGCGGTCGCGTCACCGCGCATCAACGGCCCGTCGGTACGCGTCCGGGCGCGGCGGAGCTGGTCGGCAGAGTAGTCCAGCCCGATCACCGTACGGCCGGTGGCGCGGATCGTTCCGAAGTTCCGCCCGGTGCCGCAGCCGATAGTCGGAGGCCAAGCGGTCTAGGAACACAACTCACAAGACCAACTCCTTGGCTCACAGAACGACATGGCTACGATCCGACTTGTACCAGTCCGCCAAACCGTCGTACCGAGCTCTCATACAGCCTCCCCAGGTCCCCGTTCAGTCTACTTGTGGAGCCTGCTTTAGGTCGGGGCAGCGACCTACGGGTAAGCTTTGCCGACGTTCTCTTTGAGTTTGGATGGTCCGACGTGGGTTCTGTGATCAAGAAGCGCCGTAAGCGGATGGCGAAGAAGAAGCACCGCAAGCTGCTGAAGAAGACGCGGGTACAGCGCCGCAAGCTCGGTAAGTAGGCAGTTCCGCCGCGCCCGGTCCGGCTGGGGGTGTCTGGTGGCACGGGTAGTGATGGTGACCGGCGTCTCGCGAGACGCCGGTGCTCGCTGTGCCCGTGCGCTGGCGGCTGACCCGTCGATCGGCACCGTCATCGGTGTCGACGTGGTTCCGCCGCGGGCGGAGCTCGGCAAGGTGCGGTTCGTCCGGGCCGACATCCGCAACCCGGTGATCGCGAAGGTGATCGCCGCGGAGGGCGTCGACACGGTCGTCCACACCGGGGTGGTGGCCACGCCTGGCAGCGCCGGTGGCCGGTCGTCGATGAAGGAAATCAACGTCATCGGCACCATGCAGCTGCTCGCCGCCTGCCAGAAGGCGCCCGGCGTGGCCAAGTCGGATCGTAGCCATGTCGTTCTGTGAGCCAAGGAGTTGGTCTTGTGAGTTGTCTTCCTAAGACCGCTTGGCCTCCGACTTATCAGCATGGGCTGAGCAAGGACGCGGTCGAGGTCGAGGGCTACGTCCGCGGCTTCGCCCGGCGCCGCCCGGACGTCTGCGTCAGCACGCTCCGGATGGCGAACTGGATCGGCCCGAAGACCGACTCCCCGATGACGCGGTACTTCGGCCTGCCGGTGGTACCGACCGTGATCGGGTACGACGCGCGGCTGCAGTTCCTGCACGAGGACGACGGCGTCGAGGCGATCCGGCACGCCACCGTCAACGACCTGCCCGGCACGTTCAACCTGGCCGGCGACGGGATGCTGATGCTCTCGCAGGCGATCCGCCGGCTCGGCCGGCCCGCGCTGCGGCTGCCCTCGTTCACCGCGTCCAGCACCGCTGCGGTGGTGCGCCGGGCCCGATTGGCGGACTTCTCGCCGGATCAGATCACCTTTCTCACGTACGGGCGTGGGGTCGACACGACCCGGATGCGGACCGAGTTCGGCTTCGAGCCGGCGTACACGACCGCGTCGGCCTTCGACGCCTTCCGCGCCTCGCTCGGCACCGGCGCCGTCACCCGCGCCTCCAGCCTGCTGACCGCCGGCCTGGGAGCTCTCCGTGGCTGACGCAGACATCATCCCCATCGGCACCGCCGGCCGCCCAGGCCGAGCCACCGGCAACAAAACCACCCCCTCCGCTGCCGCCCGAACCCTCGCCGGCAGCAAAAGAACCCGCCGCGCCACCCCGGCCGGCTCAGACGCCGAAACCACCGATTCCACCGCTGCTCCGACTGAGGGCGACGAGAGCCGCGCGGCTGGGTTCGAGGTGGGGGAGCCGGGGGTTGGGGCGGCTGAGTTCGAGCGGTTGGCTCGTGGGGTGCGGGAGTTGTTCGGGGAGGACGGCGAGCGGCGAGTTGCCGAGTGGCTGGCGTTTCTGCGACGGCGGCTCTCCGGCGAGTACGAGGTCGACGAGTTCGGCTTCGACACCGATCTGACCGATCAGGTACTACTGCCGATGCTGCGTCCGCTCGCGGAGAAGTGGTTCCGGGTGGAAGTACGCGGGGTGGAGAACATCCCCGACACCGGCAGCGCGCTGATCGTCGCGAACCATTCCGGCACGATGCCGCTGGACGGCCTGATCACCCAGTTGATCGTTGCCGACCACACCGGCCGCCCGCTGCGTACGCTGGCTGCCGATCTGGTCTTCAAGACCCCGTTCGTGGGGGAGCTGGCCCGCAAGGGCGGCGCGACGCTGGCGGGGAACGACGACGCCGAGCGGCTGCTCCGGCAGGGCAACCTGGTGGGCGTCTGGCCGGAGGGCTTCAAGGGCCTCGGCAAGCCGTTCAGCGAGCGGTACAAGCTGCAGCGGTTCGGCCGGGGCGGGTTCGTCAGCGCCGCGATGCGTACCCGCGTACCGATCGTGCCGTGCTCGATCGTCGGCGCCGAGGAGATCTATCCACTGGTCGGCAACCTGGCGTCGCTGGCCCGCCTGGTCGGCGTCCCGTACATCCCGGTGACGCCGTTCTTCCCGCTGCTCGGCCCGCTCGGCCTGGTCCCGCTGCCGTCGAAGTGGCTGATCGAGTTCGGCGAACCGATCCGCACCGACGACTTCCCGGACGGCGCCGCGGACGACCCGATGCTGGTCTTCAACGTCACCGACCAGGTCCGCGAAACCATCCAGCAAACCCTCTACACCCTCCTGATGCAACGCCGCAGCGTCTTCTTCTGAGCCTGCTTCTCCACTCGTCTGGTGGGTTCTCCACCGGCATCCGGGTGGAGAACCCAGCACAACAGTGGAGAAGCCCCCGGTCCGTCGGACCGGGGGCTTCGGGGTGGTGCTTACTTCCAGGGTGGGAACAGGCTTTGCAGCACGCCTGGGAGGTTGATCAGCGGCGTCGTCGGCAGGGTCGGGAACGGCCACGGCCAGGACGGCGTCGACGGGGTCAGGGAAGGCAGCACCGTGGGCGTCGCAGTCGGCGAGTGTGACGACGAAGGCCGTGGTGGTGTCTTCAGTGCGGTCGGTGGCGGAGCGGTGGACTCCTCCACGATGGTCGTGTTCGGCACCTTGGTCGGCGTCGTGCTCGGCTGTTGCGAGGTCGAGGCACCGGGCGTCGGGATCGTCGTCGACGCCTTCGTGCTCGAGCTCGCCTTCACCGGGTCACTCGGCTCGGTTTCCGGGGTGGTGCGGTTCGGCTGGTGGTTCGTCCCCGTACTCGGGGCGGTGGCCGGCTTCGGGGTGTTGCACTTCGGGCAGGCCGCCGTGGTGTGCTGAGCCAGCTGCTCGATCGTGGCCAGCGCCTCCACCCCGGACTTCAGCGATTCCGGTGGGAGTTTCGGCGCGAGCTCACCAAGAGCCTGGCGGGCGCTGGTGATGAAGGCCGTGATCGCGGCGATCGAACTCTGATCGCCGTTCTGCTGGTACGACGCGACCAATCGGGACACGCCCTTGCGGGCCTGCGCCGAGAAGTCGTCGAGCGTCGCGTTGATCGTGTCCACCGAACCGCCGTTCGCGGCCAGTTCCTGGACTTCGGACAGTCGGGTCATCGCGTGCTCAAGATCGCGCCGGCCGCGTGAGTCGTCACCGACGCTCACGTTGGTCGAAACGTTCTCGATGCTGCGTTTCATGCCGTACAACGTGTCGCCGGGCATCGCCTGCTGGGCAGCGGCGGCGGAACCGATGCCACCTCCCAGCAGTACCAGCGCGGCGGTCGATGCCACCAGCCGGATCCTCCGGCCCTGGCGACGGCGGATATCTGTCACGGACGCGCCCACGTCCTCGCTACCCGGCGGGTCATCCGAGTCGTCCGGTGTGCTGCGCACCAGCAGCGGAGTCGCAGTGGTTGCCGCGCGCGCCGCCGCCTGCTCCATCAGGCGGTGCCGCAACTCGGCGCTGAACTCCGGTCGCGGTGCAACTGCGCCGGCGGTCCTCAGCCGTCCGGCCAGCTCCACAGCTTCCAGCAACTCGGGGTCTTCGCTCAGTCGCGCGGAGTGACGGGGCCCGTGATCGACGGCGTGCGCGAATGCCTCCGCGCGCGCTCGAGCCCTGTGTAGGTCACTCATGAGTTCTCGTTCTCCTCAATGGCCTGCCGGGGTCACCGACAGGTCCTCACCAGGCAAACGAGGAAACTCCCTGACGGGTTACGAAAGACATCCGTTGTCATCCTCCTCACCTCAAGTCCTTGGGGATAACCTTCGCCAAGTGCCGCACGGCCCGCAGCTGGAGCTGCTTCACGGCGCCTTCGGACTTCTCCAGCGCCTTGGCCGTCTCGGCGATCGACAGACCGGCGAAGAACCGCATCGTCAGGCAGTCGCGCTGCTCGTCCGGCAGGCCGGCCACCGCCTCCCGGAGCACCTCCGCGGTGGCCGCGGCCAGCACGTCGATCTCCGGGCCTTCGGTCTGCCGGTCGTGGGTCTCGATCTCGTCGGTGACCACCTCGAGCCGGACCCGGCCGGACTTGTAGTGGTCGGTGATCAGGTTCCGGGCGATGGTCACCAGCCAGGCACCGAAGTCCCGGCCCTGCCAGCGGAACGAGTCCAGCGCCCGGAGCGCCCGGACGAAGGTTTCGCTGGTCAGATCCTCGGCCAGGGCCGAGGACGATACGCGGGCGTAGATGTAGCGATAGACGGTGAGCGAGTACTCGTCGTACAGCTCACCGAAGGCACCGACGTCCCCGGCCTGGGCGCGATCGACGAGCTCCGCGCGTCTGATCCCGTCCGGGCTTGGCTCCGGCGTGGTCAAGTTTTCTCCCCGTTCAACTGACACGTCTTCTGACACATTCGCGAATGGCCACAGTGGCTGCGACAGCACCGAGCGTCATCGGTGCAACACATACTGTCAACAGCCTGGGGCGTGCCGCCTTCCGTTCGCTCCGAGCGTCATCGAATGCGCCAGCGGACTGCGTCCGGGATCGGAGCAGCCTGCTGTCGGGGAGGGTCCATCGCGCATGAGGTTCCCCGCGCGGACGGAGTTTCTGCAGTGTGAGGTTCAGCAGAAGCGCGTTCGCGAAGCACCTGTATATCGGTGGTCACGCTCCGCTGCAACCGTTCTGCCAAACCCGGCCGGTCCTGGACCGGCTCGGCGCCGTGACAGACTCGCCTGGTGAACGTGAATTTCGCGGACATTCTTCGTGACACAGCGCAACGTCACGGCGAGCGTCCCGCGCTGGTCGACGGGGATCGGCGGCTGACCTGGAACGAGCTCGACCAGGCCGTCGACCGGACCGCGCGGGGCCTCGCCGCGGCCGGCCTGGTGCCGGGGTACCGGGTCCTGCTGCTGGTTGCCAACAGCATCGAATTCGTCACGTCCTACCTGGGCATTCTTCGTGCCGGACTGGTTGCCGTACCGCTGAACACCGGGTTGACGAAGCCCGAGCTGGCGGCCGTCGCGGCGCATTCCGGTGCCCGGCTGGCGATCGCCGGGCCGGGGCTCGCGGAGCGCCTCGAAGGGGTCCGGACGGTCGCGCCGGACGAGCTCCGGGGTGACGCTCAGTTACCGCCGCCGATCGACCCCGAGACGCTCGCGGTGCTGCTGTACACCTCCGGAACCAGTGGAGATCCGCGCGCCGCGATGCTCACCCATCGGGCGCTGATGGGAAATGTGCAGAACCTCACCGAGCTCGGCGAGGACCGGATGGGGCCCGAGGACGTGGTTCTCGGCGTGCTGCCGATGTTCCACGCGTTCGGGCTGAACGCCGTCCTCGGCTGGGCGGTCGCGACCGGGGCCGCGCTGATCGTCGAACAGCGGTTCGACCCCGCGTACACCCTGGACCTGATCGGCCGGTACGGCGTGAGCCGCCTTCCGCTGGCTCCACCGGCGCTGAACGCACTGCTCTCCCGGCCAGACCTGCGCACCGCGCTGAAGTCGGTCAAGGTCGTCCTGACCGGGGCGTCCACGCTCGACCGCGGGCTCGCCGACCGGTTCGAGCAGGCGAGCGGGTTGCACGTACACCAGGGCTATGGGCTGACCGAGGCGTCCCCAGGCGTGACCACGACCCTTGGTGAGGCGGCGCCGAAGCCCGGCTCGGTCGGCCGCGCGCTGCCGAACGTCGAGCTCCGGATCGCCGACGAGCAGGGCGAGGACGTCGAGGGCGACGACCCCGGCGAGATCCTGATCCGCGGCGGCAACCTGTTCTCCGGCTACTGGCCGGACGGCGTGGACGGACCGGACGCCGAGGGCTGGTACCGGACCGGCGACGTCGGCTTCCTGGACGCGGACGGCGACCTGTTCCTGGTCGACCGGTTGCGGGAGCTGATCATCGTGTCCGGGTTCAACGTGTTCCCGAGCGAGGTCGAGGACGTGCTCGTCGGCGCGGACGGGGTCCGCGAGGCGGCGGTGATCGGCGTACCGTCCGAGGACACCGGCGAGGCGGTGAAGGCGTTCGTGGTTCCGTTGCCGGGCGCCACGGTCGACGTCGCGGCGGTGCGCGCGTACGCCGAGGGCCGGCTGGCGCGGTTCAAGTGCCCGGTCGAGATCGAGGTGGTGGACCACCTGCCGCACTCGGTCACCGGGAAGGTCGCCAAGGGCAGACTGCGGGCGGGAGACACATGAGCAGGGTCACGATGTACGGAAAACCCGGCTGTCATCTCTGTGACGACGCCCGCGAGATCATCCGCGCCGTCTGCGCCGAGGCCGGGGTGGAGTGGGACGAGGTGGACATCACCCAGGATGACCGGTTGTTCACCCAGTACGGCGAGCAGATCCCGGTCACCTTCGTCGACGGCAAGCAGCACGACTTCTGGCGAGTGGACCCCGCCCGGCTCCGAAAAGCCCTGATGAGGTAAGCGATCCGGCCGGGAGTGTCTCTCAGCTCACTCCCGCCGATTTTGTTCTCACGTTCACAAGCTCCTAGAGTAAGAGAGCCGCCGGCCGTCAGACCGCGGTGAACCAACCTGCTCCCAGGAGAATTGTGACGCGTGCCAGCAGCCGTCGCCCCGGCCCGCCGACGAGAACCGAACGCGGCATCCCCGAGGCGACTGTCGCGCGCTTGCCGGTCTATCTGCGGGCGCTGACCGCGCTGTCCGACAACGGCATCGCGACCGCCTCCAGCGAGGACCTGGCCACCGCCGCCGGGGTGAACTCGGCGAAGCTCCGCAAGGACCTTTCCTACCTCGGTTCGTACGGCACCCGCGGCGTCGGCTACGACGTGGAGTACCTGCGGTACCAGATCGCCCGTGAGATCGGCGTCACCCAGGACTGGGCGGTCGTCATCGTCGGGATCGGAAATCTCGGTCACGCGCTGGCGAACTACTCCGGCTTCGGCACCCGCGGCTTCCGGATCGTCGCCCTGCTGGACGCCGACCCGGACCTGGTCGGCGAGCGGATCGGCGACATGGAGGTCCGCGACTTCGCCCAGCTGGAGGAGATCGTCGAGACCGACCGGGTCTCGATCGGCGTCATCACCACCCCGGCCGGCCCGGCCCAGGAGGTGTGCGACCGGCTGGTCGCCGCCGGTGTGACCAGCATCCTGAACTTCGCGCCGGTGGTGCTGTCCGTGCCCGACGGCGTGGACATCCGCAAGGTGGACCTCTCGATCGAGTTGCAGATCCTGGCGTACCACGAACAACGCAAGTCCGGAGAGGCGGCGCTCCCCCAGGTGCCCGAGCTACCAGCAATGAACGGTCTGACGGATCTCCCGAGTGTCGGGGGAGGTGTCGGAGCGTGAGCTACCTGGTGGTGGGTATCAGTCACCGGTCGGCGGCGATCGACGTACTCGAGCGGGTCGCGCTTGACGCGGACGCGGCGACCAAGCTGGCCCTGACGGTGAACAACTCCCCGGCCGTGGCCGAGACCGCGGTGCTCGCGACCTGCAACCGCACCGAGGTGTACGGGTCGGTCGACCGCTTCCACGCCGGGATGGACGAGATCACCGCGATCCTTTCCGAGATCACCGGCGTACCGCTGATCGACCTGGCCGAGCACCTGTACGTGCACTTCGAGGAAGGCGCCGTCGCGCACCTGTTCCAGGTAGCGGTCGGGCTGGACTCGATGGTTGTCGGCGAGAGCCAGATCCTCGGCCAGGTGAAGGAGACGCTGCGCGTCGGCCAGGACCTGGAGACCATCGGCAGCGACCTGAACGCCCTGTTCCAGCACGCGTTGCGGGTCGGCAAGCGGGCCCGGACCGAGACCGGCATCGACTCCGCCGGCCGTTCGGTCGTGTCGGCCGGCCTGGAAGCCGTCGGCGGGTTCGAGGACCGGCGGGCGCTGATCGTCGGCGCCGGCTCGATGGCGTCGCTGGCCGCGCAGACGCTCGCGAACGGTGGCGCCCGCAGCGTGACCGTTGCCAACCGCAACTACGACCGCGCGGTCGTGCTGGCGGAGCGGATCGGTGGCACGGCGATCCGCCTGGCGGACGTGCCGAAGGCGTTGCACGACGCGGACCTGGTGGTCTCGTGTACGGGCGCGCGCGGCGTCGTACTGACCGAGGAAATGCTCCGGGACGCGTCCGACGGCCGCCCGCTCGGCGTACTGGATGTTGCCCTGCCGCGCGATGTCGCGCCCGAGGCGGCCCGGATTCCGGGCGTCGCGCTGGTCACCCTCGCCGATCTGGCCCGGACGGCCGGCGGCAGCGAGGACGACATCGACGAGGTCCGCCGGATCGTCGGCGAGGAGAGCGGTTCGTTCGAGGCCACCCGCCGGGCCGCGTCGGTCGCGCCGACCGTGGTCGCGCTGCGGGCGATGGCCAGCGGGCTGGTCGACAGCGAGCTGGCCCGGCTCGAGCGCCGGCTGCCGGGTCTCGACGAGCACGAGCGGCACGAGGTCGAGCGGACGATCCGGCGGGTCGTCGACAAGGTGCTGCACAACCCGACGGTTCGGGTGAAGGAGTTGGGCGGTGACCCGGGCGGACCGACGTACGCCGATGCGCTTCGGCAACTGTTCGCGCTCGACCAGGCGGCGGTGGACGCCGTGACCGCCGCGAAGACACCGGGCGAGACGAGCAACACCCGCGCCGATTCGAACGCCACCGGAGGTGAGCACGCATGATCCGGTTGGGCACCCGCCGGTCCGCGCTGGCGAACGCGCAGGCGACGCTGGTCGCGGACGCGCTACGGAAGCTGGGTCACGAGGTCGAGGTGATCCCGATCGCCACCACGGGCGACGCCGACAAGGTGTCCCCGGTCGAGCAGATCGGCGGCACCGGCATCTACGTCAGTTCGCTGCGGGATGCCCTGCTGGCGAACGAGATCGACATCGCCGTGCACTCGCTGAAGGACCTGCCGACCGCACCGGTCGAGGGTCTGACCATCGGTGCGATCCCGGTCCGCGAGGACCCACGCGACGTGCTCGTCGCCAGGGACGGGCTGACCCTCGGCGAGCTGCCGCGCGGAGCCCTGATCGGCACCGGGGCGCCCCGCCGGGCGGCCCAGATCGACGCACTCGGCCTGGGCGTCGAGTGCACCGGCATCCGCGGCAACGTGGACACCCGGATCGGGATGGTCAAGTCGGGCAAGGTCGATGCGGTCATTCTGGCGCGGGCAGGCTTGGCCCGGCTCGGCCGGCTCGCTGAGGTGACCGAGACGCTGGACCCGATCCAGGTCCTGCCGTCACCCGGACAAGCCGCCCTGGGCGTCGAGTGCCGGGCCGGCGACACCGAGATCCTCAGCGTGCTGGCGCCGCTGGACGATCCGGCCACCCGGGCCGCGGTGACCGCCGAGCGGCAGCTGCTGGCCACGCTCGAGGCGGGGTGTACGGCTCCGGTCGGCGCCCTGGCCGAGGTGGTCGAGGGCGAGGACGGCCCGGAGCTGTGGCTGCGCGGGGCGCTCGGCCAGGACGACGGAGTCCGCCGGCTGTCCGCGAACGGACCGGTCGACGACCCGGTGGCGCTCGGCAAGGCGCTGGCGTACGAACTGCTGGAGCGAACATGACACCGGCACAGGGCACCACCACGAAGGCCCACAAGACGAGCAGGAAAACGACGAGGGCGAAGGCAGACGTGAGCGCGAAGACAGCCGCCACCGCGGCACCGCAGAAGGCCGCCACCAGTACCGTCAAGCAGACCAAACCACTCGGCCATGTCACGTTCGTCGGCGTCGGTCCTGGTGACCCGGCGCTGCTGACGCTGGCCGGCCGGGACGTGCTCGCGAACGCCGACGCGGTCGTCGTCGAGGGTCCCGAGCACGACGCGTTCCTGACCTACTGCCCGCCGGGCGTCGAGGTGATCGACGGTTCCGGCGCCGAGGGCAGCCGCGCGCTCCGGGTCGCGGCCCGGGCTCGGCTGGTGGTGAAGACCGCCAAGTCCGCGGCGAACGTGGTCCGGCTGCTCAGCGGCGACCCGTTCACGTTCTCCAGTGGTGCCGAAGAGGCCGCCGCGTGCCGGAAGGCCGGTATCGGCTTCAACGTCGTGCCGGGCGTCAGCGAGGTCAGCGCGGTGCCCACGTACGCGGGAATTCCGCTGACGATGAAGGGCGACCGCGAGGTCACCGTCGTCGACCTGGCCGAGAACAAGCTCGACCTGACCCGGCTGCAGCCGAAGCAGACGCTGGTCCTGCTGAACGCGTCCGAGGTCCTGAAGGAGACCGCCGCCGCCCTGATCGAGGCCGGTTTCGACGCCGGCACGCCGGTCGCGGTGACGGTCGGCGGGACGACCACGACCCAGACCAGCGTGGTCGGCACCCTCGAGACGATCGTCGCGGACCTGCGTGCCGCCAAGGTCACCGGCGAGGCAGTGATCGTCGTCGGCGCCGTGGTCGAGCAGCGCGAGGCGCTGTCCTGGTTCGAAACCAAGCCGCTGTTCGGCTGGCGCATCCTGGTTCCGCGGACGAAGGACCAGGCCGGCCCGCTGATGGACCGGCTCCGCCGGTACGGCGCGATGCCCGAAGAGGTCCCGACCATCTCGGTCGAGCCGCCGCGCAACCCGCAGCAGATGGACAAGGCGATCCGCGGCCTGGTCGAAGGCCGGTACGAGTGGGTCGCGTTCACCTCGGTCAACGCGGTGAAGGCGGTCCGGGAGAAGTTCGACGAGTACGGGCTGGACGCGCGGGCGTTCTCCGGGCTGAAGATCGCGGCCGTCGGCGACAAGACCGCCGAGGCGATCGGTGCCTGGGGCATCCGTCCGGACCTGGTCCCGTCCGGTGAGCAGTCCGCGGCCGGCCTGGTCGAGGACTGGCCGCCGTTCGACGAGGTACTCGACCCGATCAACCGGGTCTTCCTGCCCCGCGCGGACATCGCCACCGAAACCCTGGTCGCCGGCCTCACCGATCTCGGCTGGGAGGTCGACGACGTCACCGCGTACCGGACCGTACGCGCCGCTCCGCCGCCGGCCCCGACCCGCGAGGCGATCAAGTCCGGCAAGTTCGACGCGGTCGTCTTCACCTCGTCGTCCACGGTCCGGAACCTGGTCGGCATCGCCGGCAAGCCGCACGCCTCCACCGTGATCGCGGTGATCGGCCCGGCCACGCTGAAGACCGCCGAGGAGCACGGCCTGCGCGTCGACGCGATGGCCGAAACCCCGTCCGCCGAAGAGCTCGCCGACGCCCTGGCCCGCTTCGGCGCCGACCGCCGCGACACCATGGTGGAGGCCGGCGAGCCGGTCACCCGCCCGTCCGAACGCCGTCCCGGTTCCCGCCGAAAGAGCTGACCATGTCTGGATTCCCGGAAGTACGCCCGCGCCGGCTGAGGACGTCGGCCGCGGTCCGCAGGCTCGTCGCGGAGACCACCCTCGAACCACGGCAGCTGGTCCTGCCGCTGTTCGTCCGGGAAGGCGCCCGCGAACCGATCGCGATCAAGTCGATGCCGGGCGTCGTCCAGCACACCCGCGACACCGCCCGCAAGGCGATCGCCGAAGCCGCCCAGCTCGGCCTCGGCGGCGTCATGCTGTTCGGTATCCCTTCGGTCAAAGATGAGACGGGGTCCGGCGCGCTGGACCCCGAGGGCATCCTGAACGTCGCGATCGAGGACGCGGTGTCCGAGGCCGGCGATGCGCTGCTGGTGATGTCGGACCTGTGCCTGGACGAGTTCACCTCGCACGGGCATTGCGGCGTACTCGACGCTGCCGGCCGGGTGGACAACGACGCGACGCTGGCGATCTATGCGGAGATGGGCGTCGCGCACGCTTCGGCCGGCGCACATGTGGTTGGCCCGTCCGGGATGATGGACGGGCAGGTCGGCGCCGTTCGTACCGCGCTGGACGCCGCTGGGTTCGTCGACACGGTGATTCTGGCGTACGCGGTGAAGTACGCGTCGGCGTTCTTCGGTCCGTTCCGGGAGGCGGTCGATTCGTCGCTGACCGGCGACCGGAACACGTACCAGCAGGACAACGCCAACTCCCGCGAGGCGATCCGCGAAGTCGACCTGGACATCGCCGAGGGCGCGGACATGGTGATGGTGAAGCCGGCGCTGGCCTACCTGGACATCATCCGCCAGGTCCGCGACCACGTGAACGTACCGGTTGCCGCGTACAACATCTCCGGCGAATACGCGATGGTGGAAGCCGCCGCCGCCAACGGCTGGATCGACCGCGACCGCGCCATCATGGAAACCCTCACCGCCATCCGCCGAGCCGGCGCCGACACCATCCTCACCTACTGGGCCACCGAAACCGCCCAGACACTCAACCACCGCTAGCACCTGGCGCACGACCTGGGCGGACGCACCTGTCGTACGCAAGCGACTGTGCTTGTGCACGCGACCGCACAGTGCGTGCCCGGTTGACGAGCTCTACAGGCCGTGTATGAAAGCGAGCGGTCGTACCTGCTCAAGTCGAACGACCAGGCAAGCTCTCCCGGGCGTGCGGGCGGCGTACATGTGTGGCTGGCGCATGACCAGGGGACTGTGGTGGTTGCACCCGCACGGGTGCGTGCATGACGAGCAGACTGACGCGCTCAAGCCGCACAAGCACGGCGTGCACCCGGGCGTACGAGCGGTCGCGCGTGCCGTACGTACCAGCTGATCACGTACGTACGAGCGGAGCGACCGCTCGCGCACGTAGCCGCACGGGCCCGGCCAATTGAAGGCAGCTGATCGGATCGATGGGCGTATGCGACTCGCCAGACCGCGTACGTGTGCAAGCAGTCTGACGTGCTCAAGTTGGGGGAGTGGGTAGGCGACTCCCAGGTCGTGAACGACCAAGGGCCGGTGCACCCGGGGCGTACGAGGGCTGCGTGTGCCCAGCGCGTCAGGCGATCGCGTACGAGCATGGGGCGAGTGGGTGCCCGGTGCGCTGCGGCATATGAGCATGCGCGGTACAGCAGGTGGGCCGTGCAGGACCGGTGAACGCTGGACCGTTCGGTCGGCGCGGCCTGCAGCTAGAGGCGTGCTCAGGGGAGATCAAGGACCGCGGACACGACGCCCCATGCGTGAATGAGCAGGTGGCGGCTTCGTCGGATCGCCGTTGACAGAGTCGACGCCCTGGGCGATGTCCGCTGACTGGCAGGCGCCCCGAGTTGAGCAGCGCAGCACGCCTGGCGCGGCGGCACGGCATGCGGCTGCCGCGGGGCATGCCGGCTGCGGCGGGGTGGTCGCCCCGGTGCTGGTGCCAGGTGGGTGCAGGCGTGTGGTGGGCGGGTGCTTGGGGTCAGTGGTTGGTGGGGCGGTGCTGCCCGGCCTGGTGCTGCTCGGCGTGGAACGCGGGACGCCTGGTGCGGCAACGAGGCGTGCCGGCTGCGGCGGGGTGGTCGGCCCGGTGCTAGGTGGGTGTAGGCGTGTGGTGGGTGGGTGCTTGGGGTCAGTGGTTGGTGGGGCGGTGCTGCCGGGTCTGGTGCTGCCGGCGTGGTGCTGCCCGGCCTGGTGCTGCTCGGCGTGGTGCGCGGGACGCCTGGTGCGGCAACGAGGCGTGCCGGCTGCGGCGGGGTGGTCGGCCCGGTGCTAGGTGGGTGTAGGCGTGTGGTGGGTGGGTGCTTGGGGTCAGTGGTTGGTGGGGCGGTGCTGCTCGGTCTGGTGCTGCCCGGTCTGGTGCTGCCCGGCCAGGTGCGCGGCATGCCTGGTGCGGCGGCGCGGCAGCCCCGGCTGCAGCCGGGGCGGTCGGCCCGGAGCTAGGTGGGCGTAGGCGTGTGGTGGGCGGGTGCTTCGGGTCAGTGGTTGGTGGGGCGGTGCTGCCCGGTCTGGTGCTGCTCGGCGTGGTGCGCGGCACGCCTGGGGCGGCGGCACGGCATGCCGGCTGCAGCAGGGGGCGTGCCGAGTGCAGCGGGGCAGCGTTCCGGATGCGGAGGAATGGCGTGCGGGGTGGCTCACGGGCAAGGAGGCGTTCCGGGCGTGGCGGCGTGCCGAGCGCTGCGGGTGGAATGGTGCCGCCTGATGCGGGTGGTCTGTCGGCGGGGTGGGATAACCCCGCGGTTGGTGAGCAGTTGTCAGAGCGCGTGGGGTGGTTCGTAGGGCGTGGTGTTCAGCCTGTGGGTTGTAGTGGGGTTGGGTCGTCGCTCTGGGGGTTGTTTGGGGTGAGGGGTGGTGGAGTCGTGTGCGGCGTGGGGGTGTCGTCGGCCCACGGGTTGTGGGGGAGGCGGGTTGGGGTGGTGGGAGGTGTGGGGTCGTCTGCCCAGGGGATGTGAAGGGCGGATCGTGTGTGGGTGGTGGTTTGCGGGAGTGGGTCGTTGGCCCAGGGGATCTCGGGAGGCGTTGGGATCTGGCGAAGTCGAGGCGTCGGGTGTGGATCGGCGTCGGGTGGGTCTTGGGGTCGAGCGTCGTCGTTCCACGGGTCGGGTGTTGGGGTGTTGCCGTTCCGCGGGGTGCGCATCCGGATGTCGTCGCTCTGCAGATCGGGTGGTGGGGCGTGGTCGTTCCATGGGCCGGGCGTCCGGGTCTCGCCGCTCAGCGCGTTGGGTGATGGGGAGTCGTCGTTCCGCGGGTCGGGTGGTGGGGCGTGGTCGTTCCATGGGTCGGGTGTTGGGGTGCCGTCGTTCCGTGGGGTGGGCGTCCGGGTCTGGCCGCTCTGCGCGTTGGGTGATGGGGTGTCGTCGTTCCGCGGGTCGGGTGGTGGGGCGTGGTCGTTCCATGGGCCGGGTGGTGGGGTGTCGTCGGTGTGTGGGGTGGGTGGTGGGGCGTGGTCGTTCCATGGGTCGGGTGGGGTGTGGGGGTGGTGGATGAGGTTTGTGGTGGGTGGGTGGTACTTGGTGGGTGGGATGTGGGTGGGGGTGGACCAGGTGGGGTGGGTTACCTGGACTACGCCGTTGAGGATGCGGATTTGCCAGTGGCCTGAGTGCAGGTCGAGGTGGTGGCGTTTGCAGAGCAGGGCGAGGTTGGAGATGGCGGTGATGCCGCCGTCGGCCCAGTGGATGATGTGGTGGGCTTCGCACATGATCGGTGGGGCGTTGCAGATGACGCAGCCTTTGTCGCGGGCGTTGAGGGCGCGGCGGATCGGTCGGGTCACCAGGCGTTGAGTGGTGCCTACGTCCAGGGGCTGGGATTTGGAGCCTAGGACGAGGGGGAGTACGTCGGCGTCGCAGGCCAGGCGGCGTACGGTTGCCGCGGACAAGCGTTCGCCGAAGACGAGGGCGCCTGTTGCGTTGGTGGTTGCGGTCCGCAGGTCGTCGAAGTCGATGGTGACGCTGATCTGCGGTTTGGGGCCGTGCCCTGGTACTGGATCGGGCGGTTGGACGGTCGGTGGATCGACGATGGCTGGTTCACGGGCAGGTTGAACCGGCGAGTCGGTGGTGCGCTCGGTGGCGTACAGGGGGGTGAGCTTGTTGCTCGTCTCGCGCGTGCTGGGAGTAGGGCAGTCGTCAGGTTCCACGTACGGCGTGGGGTCAGTGTGGTCAGCCGATCGCAAGTCGTTGGCCGATCCAACGTACTCATCCGATCCGTTGGATGCTCGTACGTTCGTGCTGGTGTTGGTGGCGATGTTGAGGAGGGTGGTCAGGGCGTCGGCTTGGCGTTTGGGGTGGGGGTGGGCTTGACCCGTTTCGACGGACAGGGTCGATGTGAGGTGGTCAGGCTATCTG
>NZ_BAAAPH010000002.1:0-26938 GCF_039531045.1 Kribbella hippodromi
CATCGGCATACACAACACCCTCCATCAGGCGTTGCTTAGACCGATGGACTCCGCCCCACAACACCGGTGGATATCCACCCGTGTGGTGAGGTCAGTTGGCGGCGAAGGTGCCTACTTGGTCGAGGCCGGCTTTGCGCCAGCCGGCGGCGGTCAGGCGGGCGCCGAAGCGGGAGAAGCGCTGCGTACCGAGGTCGTCGAGCACGTACTTGTTCCCGGTGAACACGACCTCGCCGGCGGGCACCTGGGCCCCGGCGTTCTGCACCATGCCGGTCGCCTGGCTTCCGCCGGTCATCTCGACGGTGTTGCCGCTGACCTGTACATCGCGCAACAGGTACGTACCCCACGGGCCACTGCCACGAGTCCGGGACTGGATCGTGATGCCGTTGACATTGCCGGCCACGCGGTTGCCCTTGATCGTCACGCCGGTGGACGTGTTCACGTTGATCCCGCCGCCGTCCCACAGCGACGTACCAGACCCGCGCCCGGTCCCGAACCCGTTCCCGGTGACCGTATTGCCGGCAATCGTCCCGTTCCGGCTGATCTCGTACCGGATCCCGTCCGCGGCATTGCCGACAATCTGATTGCCGATGATCGACCGGCCGTCGTCGGCGACGTCGGCCCACATCCCGATGCCCTTGTTCGCCTTGATCACGTTCCCGCTGACCGTTCCGGACGACCGGGTGGACTTGATCCCACCGGACTCCCAGTCGGCGATCCAGAATCCGTCGGTGTTGTTCGAGCTGATCACGTTCCGGGTCACCGCGGCGGCAGCGGAGCTGTACTGTCCCAACCCGAGCTGCCCGTTGTGATGGATCAGGTTCCGATCGACCTTCGTGCTGTCCGCGTCCACCAGCATCACGCCGACCGCGTGGTTCCACCGGACGTCGTTCGCCGTCACCTTCCACCCCGGCCCGGACACCAGTGCCCCCGCCTGCGGCGCGCTCGCGAAGTGCTCAATCGTCAACCCACGGACAACCACACCCCGAGCGCCGGACTCGATCGCGGTCGAGGTCCGCGACATCTCCACGTCCCGCCCGGCCGGGTTGCTCCCAAGGTAGATCGCATTACCCGCATAGTCCGCGTAGAACGTCCCCGCCCGCACCGCGGAGAGCGCAGCAACCCGAGTCAGATGGACGCCGTCAACAAACACCTGCTCCCGCAGGTAGCAAACGTTCGCCTTGTTGTCCTCACACTCACCACTCTTGGCGTACGCGGCCGGCAACGCGCCCCGCACTACCCAACGCGACCCCGACGCGGCCCACCCGGCCAACCGGACCGATCCGGTCAGGACCGCGCCCTGCGCACTCGCAAGCACCTGGTTCGCCTTCGGCCGGATCGTGCTGCTGATCCGATGCGTACCAGCAGCGAAACAGAACGTCGTACCGGCCGGCTTGGAGTTGACGATCGACCGCGCGTCCTGGCCGGGCTTGATCACCACGCCGCTGCACGGTCCGGCAACGGCCGGACCAGCCTGATCCGAGCTCACCACCGGCTTGACCGGAAGCTTCGGTGAAACAGGCGGCTTGCCAGACGGCCGCGCCGACGGCTTCCCCCCCGACGGCTTCGCGCTGGGATGCTTACCGCGCCCAGGCAGCTCCGATTGCCCAACCGTCGGCTGCCCCTTGCCAGGCGTACCCGCGCTGGGCGTCCCCGCGCCAGACTTGCCGGGAGCCGCCCCGACCCGCTGCGAGGGCAGCGTACGAGCGGCGGCCTCGTCCGGACCCTTCGCTGTCGTGTTCGCCCTGTTCTCGCTGGCGATCACCGGTACGGCGACCGCGACAACGGCCAGCCCCGCGGCGACCAGCGCGGCGGTCCACGACTTCCTCAATGCACTCTCCGGGGGAGTGGGCGATCACTTAAGGTAATGCCATGCGGGTCGCAATGCTGCACAACCGTTACCGGACCGGTCAACCCAGTGGTGAGAACACCGTTGTCGCGCAAACGGTTGATTTGTTGCGGAACGCGGGCCACCAGCTCGACCTGTACGCCCGAAACAGCGACGACATCGCCCAAATGAGCCGAAAAGATCGCGCACTGTTACCGCTTCGCTCCGTATGGTCATTCTCGGCCGAACGCGATTTAACGCGGCTATTGCAGGAGCAGCGGCCCGATGTCGTCCACGTACACAACACCTTCCCGCTGTTCAGCGCCTCGGTGCTGCGCGCGGCGAGCAAGCTCGGCCTGCCGATCGTCGCGACGCTGCACAACTTCCGGCTGATCTGCGCGAACGCGGTCCTGCAACGGGACGGCCGGCCGTGTGAGTCGTGCGTCGGCCGGCTGCCGCTGCCCGCGATCAAGCACGGTTGTTATCGCGAGTCCCGCGTGCAGACGTTGCCGCTGGCGACGAGCATCGGCGTACACAACACCTTGCACACCTGGGAGCGGTACGTCGACACGTTCGTCGTACCGTCAGCATTCGTCCGGGACCGGTACGTCGCGGCCGGGTTCGATCCGGAGCGGTTCGTGGTCAAACCACATGCCGTACCGCACGAGGGGCCGGTCCGTGACGGCGCAGGGGAAAGTGTTGTGTTCCTCGGGCGATTGAGCGAGGACAAGGGGTTCGCGGATCTGTTGCAGGCCTGGGACTCCGAGCTCGGCACCCTGGTCGTCGTCGGCGACGGCCCACTGCGCGGCGCGGCCGAGGAGCAGGCTCGGCGCGACCCGTCGATTCAGGTGCTTGGTCAACTACCGTGGGCGGACGGGATGGAGATCCTCCGGTCCGCGCGCGCCGCCGTCGTCCCAGCGCGTTCGTATGAGAGCTTCGGACTCGTGGTGGTGGAGGCTTTCGCGCACGGGATCCCGGTGGTCGCGTCCCGGCTCGGTGCGCTCGAAGAGCTGGTCGACGACGGCGAAACCGGTGTACTCACCGCGCCCGGCGACCCCGAGGCGCTGCGAAAGGCGATCGGGTTGGTGGCTGATCCCACGACTTCGATAACCTTCGGCGAACGAGCCCGACAGGCGTACCTGGACCGCTTCACACCGGAGCGTGACCTCGCCGCCACGGAGAGGATCTACACCGATGCGATCGCCCGGCACGCCGTCCGCGGCCGGCGCCGTACGGGACGCTGAGTGGCTCGTGCCAGACAGGTCTGAACCAGATAGAGTCGCGCAACAGGACGCAGGGGGCGGCGTCGCGCCGGAAGAAGTGCGGGAATTCGTGTTGGGGGATGCAAACGTGGTCAGCGTGCCGCGCACCGGATGTGTGGTGGGGGTGTTCGACCTCTTCCACGTCGGCCACATCGACGTGCTCGAACGGGCCCGTCGGCAGTGTGACCGGCTGGTCGTGGCGGTGCTGTCGGACGAGTGGGCGCTGGACGCCTGGGGAGCACGCCCGTTCGTGCCGTTGCCCGAGCGGGCGCAGATCCTCGAGCACCTGCGCTGCGTGGACGAGGTGATTTCCGTCGACGAGGTCGTTCCCCCGGGCGAGGTGGCCACCGCGTCAGAGATGGCTGGTACGTCCGAGATTGTTGCCGTCGGCGACGTACTGCCGGAGTGGCTGACCGGTGTGCACACGGTGTTCGCCGCCAGCGCGATGGACGGTGTACTGAGCGTGGCCGAGCTCGACCGGATGCCGCCCGCGCTGCTCACCATCCTGCCCGCCGGCCGCACCTCCCGCAGCCCGATCCTCCGCGCCGCGATCGACCAGCGCCAATCCCGAAGCTCCGTCGCATGAGTTCACTCCGCGCCACGGTCGCGCAGTTGTCGCAGGCGCAGAAGCCGTCGGCCGGTACGCCCGCGTACTCCCGGTTCGTGAATCGCCGGATCGGCCGCGTATTCGCCGCGGCGGCGTTCCACGCGGGCCGGACACCGAACCAGGTGAGCTTGGCGAGCGGGTTCTGCTCGCTGGTCGGCATCGTGCTGGTGGCGACCGTCCGGCCGTCGTTCGGGCTGGCGCTCGGCGTCACGGCGCTGCTGGTGCTCGGCTACGGCCTGGACTCCGCGGACGGGCAGCTGGCCCGGCTGCGCGGTGGCGGTTCGCCGCTCGGCGAGTGGCTCGACCACATGATCGACGCGGTCAAGATCGTGCTGCTGCACAGCGCCGTACTGATCTCGTTCTACCGGTTCGATGCCTTCGACAACGATTCGCTGTTGCTCGTACCGTTGGCGTACGTCTGTATGTCGTCCGTGCTGTTCTTCGGCCTGATCCTGATCGATCAGCTGCGCCGGCGCCACGGTGATGCCGTAAAGCCCAACGTACGTGGCGATTCCGTACTCAAGTCGTTGCTCATCGCACCGACTGATTACGGCGTACTGTGCCTGGTCTTCCTTGCCTTCGGCAACCCGACGGTGTTCGTCGTCCTGTACGGCGCGCTGCTCGCCCTGAACCTGCTCTTCCTGGTCGCCGCGATCGGCAAGTGGTACCGCGAGATGGCACTGCTCGGGGTGCGGGCCTGATGGCCGTGATCGGGTACGCCCCCGGGGTGTACGACATGTTCCACATCGGCCACCTGAACATCCTGCGCCGGGCCCGCGAGCACTGTGATCACCTGATCGCGGGCGTGGTCGAGGACGAGGTGGTGGCGCGAATCAAGGGCCGCCCGCCGGTCGTACCGCTCGAGGAACGGATGGATGTCATTCGGGCGCTCGACCTGGTCGACGAAGTGGTCCGGGACTGGTCGAGCGACAAGTTCGAGATGTGGAAACAGGTGCGGTACGACGTTCTCTTCAAAGGCGACGACTGGAAGGGAACGGAGAAGGGGATCAGACTGGAGAGGCTGCTGGGTGAGGTCGGCGCACAAGTGCACTACTTCCCGTACACCGCCTCCACCTCGAGCACCGATCTGCGCAGGCTTCTGGAGGGGATGAGCTGATGCCTGGCCGGCCGAAGGTACTGCTCAGCGCCTACGCCTGCCGGCCGCAGGGCGGGTCCGAGCCCGGCGCCGGCTGGGCCTGGGCGAAGGCCGCGGCCCGGGACCACGACGTCTGGCTGCTCACCCGCGGCAAGTTCGCGCACGAAATCACCGAGGAGCTGGCGCAGCGCCCGGTGCCGGGGCTGACCGTCGTCCCGCTGGAGATGCCGCGCTGGGTGCTGCGCCTGCGCCGCCGGCCCGCGGACGTGTACTGGTACTACCCGCTCTGGCAAGGGCTCGCGCGGCGTACGGCGGCGCGCTTGCATGCCGAGCACGCGTTCGACGTGATCCACCATCTGACGTTCGCGGTGGACTGGATGGGCGCGGGCGTGGTCGAGGCGTCGTCGGCGAAGGTGATCTGGGGCCCGGTCGGCGGGTCCACCACCGCGCCGCTCTCGATGGCACATTGGCTCGGGCCGCGCGGCATGGCCGGGGAGCTGGTGCGCCGCGCTTACACCGGGCTCCGGCGCCGGCTGACCGGCCGCAAGATGGCCCAGACCGCCGACCTGATGGTTGCCCAGAACAACGATGTCGCGGACACGTTCCGGCCGTACGCGCGCGAGATCGTGGTCGAACCGAACGTCGCGATCCGGCGCTTCACCGCCTCCGGGCCGTACGAGCCGTTCGGTGATCCTGGTGTGAAAACGGCGCTGTTCGTCGGCCGGCTGATCCCGTGGAAGGGCGTCCTGCTGGCGATCAGCGCGCTGGCCCGGCCCGAGGCGGCCAACTGGGAGCTCCGCGTGATCGGCGACGGTCCGGACTGGGGTCGCGCCGAAAGTCTCGCTTGGCAGCTCGGTGTTCGGGACCGCGTTGAGTTCATGGGTGCGCTGCCGCGGGAGGACGTGCTGGCGGCGATGTTCCGGGCCGATGCGCTGCTGGCGCCGGCGTTGCGTGAAGCCGCGGGCTGGGCAGTCACCGAGGCGCTCGCGTCCGGGTGCCCGGTGGTGTGCGTCGACCGCGGTGGTCCGGCCGTCATCGTCGGTCCGGACGAAGGCGTCACCGTGCCCTGGCGGGGCGACGTCGTCGGTGAGCTCGCCAAGGGTCTCGGCTCGCTTCGCGGCCGCATCACTCCGGTAGACCGTTGGGGCCCCGACCGGCTGCCGGACTTGCTGTCGGAGTGGTACACCCCGGCACGCGTCACCGCTGATTGACCGGGGGTACTGGCAAGGGGCCCTGTCCGATCACGCGAAAGGCCGCGCCATGTCCGCGAATCTCGCTGCTACCGTCCTCGGTACGCCCGATCCGCCTGAGCTCGCCGACTTCTACCGCGAACTGCTGGACTGGGTCGAGGTCAGCCGCGATCCGACCTGGGTCCGGCTGCGTCATCCGGAGCGGGAGCGACCGGGGCTGAGTTTCCAGCTCGAGACCGATCACGTTGCGCCGACTTGGCCGCAACGCCCGGACACCCAGCAAATGCAGGCGCATCTCGACATCGAGGTGGACGACCTCGACGCTGAGACCCAGCGCGCGGTCGGGTTGGGCGCGACCGTCGAGTCGCATCAGCCGCAACCGGATGGAGTGCGCGTGATGCGCGATCCGCATGGACATGTGTTCTGCCTGTTCCTTGCGGGTTACTGAGCATGTTCGACGGGTTCACGCTCGAACAGCTCGACGTCGACGGGCAGGCGATCCGGGTACGGCACGGTGGCCGCGGACCGGCGGTGGTGTTGCTGCACGGGCATCCGCGTACGCACACGACCTGGTACGCCGTCGCGCCGCAATTGGTGGCGGCTGGATTCGCCGTGGTGTGCCTGGACTTGCGCGGGTACGGGCGGTCCGGAAAGCCCGTGACGGACGCGGAGCATGCGCCGTACTCGAAACGCGCCATGGCAGGTGATGTGGTCGGGGTGATGAGTGCGCTCGGGCATGAGCGGTTCGCTGTGGTTGGGCATGATCGTGGTTCGTACGTGGCGTATCGGACCGCGCTCGATCATCCGGACCGCGTACGCAAGCTGGTGGTGATGGACAGCGTGCCGGTCCTTGAAGCGCTCGAACGGTGTGGTGCGGACTTCGCGGCCGCCTGGTGGCACTGGTGGTTCTTCGCGCAGCAGGCGAAACCCGCCGAAAGGGTGATCTGCGCGGACCCCGAAACCTGGTACGACGCCTGGACCACGAACTCACCCGAAGCGCTCGGGCCGGAGAACCACGCCGACTTCCTGGCCGCGATCCGTGACCCGGCGACTGTCCATTGCATGCTGGAGGATTATCGCGCCGGGCTCACCGTCGATCGCCGAAATGACGCGGCCGACCGCGCGGCCGGGCGGCGGATCGAGTGTCCGACGTTGGCGCTGTGGTCGACGCGCGATGACATGGAGCAGCTCTACGGCGATGTGGTCGCGGTGTGGCGGCCGTGGTGCGTGGAGGTCGAAGGACATGGCGTCGACTCCACGCATCACATGGCTGAGTGCAACCCTGACGAGCTGGTCCGCAGTCTGCGCGCCTTCCTGTAAGGCCTGATCGCGGGAGACCTGGTTGCCCGAGGTCCGGTCGCCGGAGGTCCGGTCGCGGGAGGCCTAGTCGCGGGCGGTCTTGCCGGGGAGGGCGAGCATCCGGTCGAGGGCGAGTTTGGCGTACTTCTCCGTGTCCGCGTCCACCTTGATCGGGTTGACGACGTGACCGGCGACCAGGTTCTCCAGCGCCCAGACGAAGTGCGGGAGGTCGATGCGGTTCATCGTCGCGCAGTAGCAGACCGTCTTGTCCAGGAAGACGATGTTCTTGTCGGTGTGCTGTTTCGCCAGGCGCTGCACCAGGTTCAGCTCGGTGCCGACCGCCCATGACGTACCCGGCTCGGCCGTCTCCAGCGTCTTGATGATGTACTCCGTCGAACCGACCAGATCCGCCTTCGTGACGACCTCGTGGCGGCATTCCGGGTGCACGATCACGTTCACGCCCGGGACCCGGGCCCGTACGTCGTCGACCGACTCCGCGGTGAAGCGGCCGTGTACGGAGCAGTGCCCGCGCCACAGGATCATCTTCGCGACCGCGAGCTGCTCGCGGGTCAGTCCGCCGCCGGGCTTGTGCGGGTCGTACACGACGCACTCGTCGAGCGACAGGCCGAGTTGCAGTACTGCGGTGTTGCGGCCGAGGTGCTGGTCGGGGAGGAACAGTACTTTCTCGCCCTGCTCGAAGGCCCAGTTGAGGGCGGTTTCCGCGTTGCTCGACGTACACACGACGCCGCCGTTGCGGCCGCAGAACGCCTTGATGTCGGCGCTCGAGTTCATGTACGTGACCGGCACCGTCACGTCCGCGACACCCGCGTCGGCGAGCGCGTCCCAGGCCGCCTCGACCTGCTGAATCCGGGCCATGTCCGCCATCGAGCATCCCGCCGCGAGGTCCGGCAGGATCACGGTCTGCGAGTCGTTGGTGAGGATGTCCGCGGACTCCGCCATGAAGTGCACACCGCAGAACACGATGTACGGCGCGTCCGGCCGGTTCGCCGCGTCGCGGGCCAGCTTGAACGAGTCACCGGTGACGTCCGCGAACTGGATCACCTCGTCCCGCTGGTAGTGGTGCCCGAGCACGAACACCTGGTCACCCAGCGCTGCCTTCGCCTTCAGCGCCCGCTCCACCAAGTCCGGGTCGGAGGCCGGCGGAAGCGCGCCCGGGCACTCGACCCCACGCTCGGAATGCGGGTCGGTGTTCTGCCCCAGGAACAACAACGGAAGGGACTTCGAGCCGTCTGCGATCGTCGTCACGTCAACATCGTCCCACGCCGCCACCCCACCACCACGTGGTACACCTCACTGCCCAAACTCTGAAATAAGTACCCTGCCGGTGTGAACACCCCAACCGATCCCACCACCGCTGAACCACCGCCGATTTCTGGTTCCGGGGCGGAGTCCGCTTCCGCGGCGGGTTCGGGCTCCGCGGCGACCGGTCGGCCGACGCCGGCTTCCGCTTCGACCCCGGCTTCCGCTTCGACGCCGGCGACCGGTGGGCCGGCGCCGGCTTCCGCTTCGACGCCGGCTTCCGCTTCGACGCCGGCTTCCGCGGCGGCGGCGGATTCTGCTTCTGCGGAGCGCTCGCGGTCCACGGCGGGTTCGGGCTCCATGGAGGACTCGGGTGCCGCGGTTGCTGGGTTGGTGCTGGCGGCGGGTGCGGGTCGTCGGTTCGGCTCCCCGAAGGCGCTCGTATCCGGCCCCGACGGTGTCCCGTGGGTGGTGCGTGCAGCCCGTTTGCTCATCGCGTCGGGTTGTTCGCCGGTGGTCGTCGTCATCGGTGCCGCCGCGGAGCAGGTCCGCCGAGCGCTGACCTCCGAGCCAGTACACATCGTCGAAGCGAAAGACTGGTCCGCGGGCATGGGTGCCTCCCTCCGCGCCGGCCTGACCTCACTGGCTGCTTCCACTCCGATCGACGCAGTACTCGTAATCCCGGTCGACGTACCAGGCCTCACCAAGAGCGCCGTACGCCGAGTATCCGCGAACCCCAGCCCAACCGCCCTGGCCCGCGCGACCTACGACGGCGCCCCCGGCCACCCCGTCCTGATCGGCCGCGAACACTGGTCGGGCGTCATCGCCACCGCCCAAGGCGACGAGGGCGCCCGCGCGTACCTCCGCTCCCACCACCCCACCCCAATCGACTGCACCGACCTGGCCGACGGCGCCGACGTAGACACCCCCGATTCCCTCCCACCAGGCCACGGCTGACCCCTGCCCCCGTCCTTCCCCCAAACCGGTTTGGGCTGTCTAACGGCCCATTCCAGGAGTGCAACCTTCCCCGCTCCATGTATGCGACTGCCCCAAACCGGTTTGGGGCGTAGAACGGCTCGCTCCAGGAGTGCAACGTTCCCCGCTCCATGTATGCGACTGCCCCAAACCGGTTTGGGGCGTAGAACGGCCCGCTCCAGGAGTACAACCTTCCCCGTTCTACCTACATAACCGCCCCAAACCGGTTTGGGGCCCGCTTGGCGAAACCTCGCGGCTCGGCTGGGTGAGGGTTGGCAAGGGGAGCGGGGGGAGTGATCCTTGGGGGGTGGCTGCCGTCGGGTCGGCGGGGGAGTTGGGCGAGCGTTTGCGGGCGACCGGATATCTCGCCGGGGACGGCCTGGCCACGGTCGGGTACTTGGCGCTGGCCCTGCAGCGGCCGTTGCTGCTGGAAGGGGAGCCGGGCACCGGGAAGACCTCGCTGGCGGCTGCGATCGCCGAGGCGTTCGGGCTGGAGCTGATCCGGCTGCAGTGTTACGAGGGCATCGACGCGTCCCAGGCGCTGTACGACTGGGACTTCCCCCGGCAGATCCTGCATCTGCGGACGGTCGAGGCGACGAGTTCGGACGCGGCCGTGGAAGAGGTCGAGAAGAGCCTGTTCGACGAGCGGTTCCTGTTGTCGCGTCCGGTGCTGCGGGCGCTGCGGGAGAGTCCGGCGGTGCTGC
This sequence comes from Kribbella hippodromi, assembly GCF_039531045.1. Lineage (NCBI taxonomy): Bacteria > Bacillati > Actinomycetota > Actinomycetes > Propionibacteriales > Kribbellaceae > Kribbella > Kribbella hippodromi. The sequence continues at coordinate 10,219 of NZ_BAAAPH010000002.1, forward strand.
TCGTGGACGAGATCGACCGGGCGGACGACGAGTTCGAGGCGTTCCTGCTGGAGGTGCTCTCGACGTACGAGGTGACGATCCCGGAACTCGGAACGATCACCGCGGAGGTACCGCCGATCGTCGTCCTCACCTCGAACCGGACCCGCGAAGTCCACGACGCGCTGAAACGCCGCTGTCTGTACCACTGGATCGACCACCCGGGCCTCGCCCGCGAGATCGAGATCGTCCGGACCCGGTTGCCGGAGGTGTCCGCGCGGCTCGCGGAACAGGTGGCTCGATCGGTGCATCGAATCCGCGAACTCGACCTGCTGAAGCCGCCCGGCGTCGCCGAGACGCTCGACTGGGCCCGGGCGCTGGACGCCCTCGGCACCGGCGTACTGGACGTGGAGACCGCGGCGGCGACGCTCGGCGCGGTCCTCAAGTACCGCGAGGACACCGACCGCGTCCGCGAATCCCTCGACCGCCTACTCGCGAGCTGACCCCCAATGCCAACACCACCCCAAGCCACCGCCGGACCAGAGCGGGAAGCTGACCTGGCCCTGGCTGGGTTTGGGGCGGCGCTCAGGCAGGCTGGTCTGGCGGTGACGGCCGACCGGGTGCATCTCTTTCTGCGGGCCGTCGCCGCTCTCGACCCCGGGCGTACGGCGGACGTGTACTGGGCCGGTCGTGCCGCCCTGTGCAGCGGCCCGGACGACACCGCGCGGTACGACGAGGTGTTCGCCGCCTGGTTCACCGGCGATCGCCCGCGCGGCGCGGTCCTTCGTACACCCCAGTCCTCCGTCCAAGCGCCCCTCGCCGGCAACGACGGTGACGACGGAGGCACGGACGCTGACCGCACCCTCACCGTCTCCGCAAGTACCGCCGAGGTTCTCCGTCATCGCGATATCGCAGGATTGTCAACAAAAGACCGCGCCGACCTCGCCCGCTTGTTCGGCACCCTGCGCCCACAGCTGCCGGTACGCCGGGCGAACCGCCGCCGCCCGTCGCATCGCGGCGAGATCGACCCGCGCCGCACGCTCCGCGCCCAGCTCCGCCAGGTCGGCGAGCCGGCCAGGGTTCAGTACCGCCGCCGCGGCGTACGCCCACGGCGCGTCGTGTTCCTGATCGACGTCTCCGGCTCGATGCGTCCTTATGCAGACAATCTGCTGCGGCTCGCCCATACCCTCGTACAACGCTCACCCCGAACTGTCGAAGTGTTCACAATCGGCACCCGGCTGACCCGCGTGAGCCCGGCGCTGCGGCGGCGCGACGCGGAGTACGCGCTGCGGGCCGCGGGGGAGGTCGTACCCGACTGGTCCGGCGGGACACGGCTCGGCGAGGTGCTGAAGGTCTTCCTCGATCGTTGGGGTCAGCGCGGTACGGCCCGGCGCGCGGTCGTGGTCGTGTGCAGCGACGGCTGGGAACGCGGCGACGCCTCGTTGCTCGGGCAACAGCTGCGACGACTGGCCACGCTCGCGTACCGGGTGATCTGGCTGAACCCGCATCGGGGCAAGCCGGGGTATGCGCCCGTGCAGTCCGGGATCGTCGCCGTCCTGCCGTACCTGGACGATCTCGTCGCCGGGCACAGCCTGGCCAGCTTCACCGAACTTCTGGAGGTGGTGGCCGATGCGTGACGTACTCGATCGGTTGCTGACGTGGTGGAAGGCAGGCGAATCGGTTGCCGTCGGCACCGTTGTCGCCACGTTCGAGTCGGCGCCGCGGCCGCCGGGCGCGGTGATGCTGGTCGGGCCGGGCGCCGAGGCGGTCGGCAGTGTGTCGGGCGGGTGTGTGGAGGGGGCGGTCTACCAGCTCGGCGAGGAGATCCTGGAGTCCGGCGAGCCGGTCCTGCAGCGGTACGGGGTCAGCGACGAGTCGGCGTTCGCGGTTGGGCTGACCTGCGGCGGGATCATCGACGTGTTCGTCGAGCGGGTCGACCGGACGTCGTTCCCGGAGCTGGCGGAGGTCGCGACGGACATCGCGGAAGGCCGTCCAGTAGCGGTCGCGACGGTGGTCACGCATCCGGACCCGGCTCGGCTCGGCCGCCGGCTGATCGTGCGTCCGGACAGCGTCGGGGGAAGTCTGGGCTCGGAGCGGGCGGACGATGCGGTCCTCGATGACGCGCGCGGTCTGCTGGCGAACGGCCGGACCGAGACGCTGGAGTACGGACCGGACGGACAGCGGCGTGGTGAGGGCATGCGCGTTTTCGTCTCTTCGTACGCTCCCGTGCCGCGATTGCTGGTCTTCGGGGCGATCGACTTCGCGGCTGCGGTTGCGCGCCTCGGCTCGTTCCTCGGCTATCGGGTGACGGTGTGCGATGCCCGCGCGGTGTTCGCGACCGCGTCCCGGTTCCCGTCGGCCGACGAGGTGATCGTGGACTGGCCGCACCGGTACCTGTCCGCGGAGGCGGCAGCTGGGCGGATCGATGACCGGACGGTGATCTGTCTGCTCACCCACGATCCGAAATTCGACGTACCGCTGCTGGAGGTCGCACTTCGGCTGCCGCAGCTCGGGTACATCGGCGCGATGGGGTCGCGGCGTACGCACGACGACCGGCTGAAGCGGCTGCGGGAAGCCGGTCTGACCGAGACCGAGCTGGCCCGGCTGGCGAGCCCGATCGGCCTGGACCTCGGCGCCCGGACACCCGAGGAGACGGCAGTCAGCATCGCCGCCGAAATCATCGCCCAACGCTGGGGCGGCGCCGGCCAACGCCTGTCCGCCGCCGCCGGCCCAATCCACCACTGACAACCCCACACCCACCGACGATCCCACCGCCCGCTGACGACAGCTGACGACGTGCGGCGTCTGACGGACGTGCCGGTCCGGCGATCCGGCGTCTCCGACGAACATGCCGGCCGCCCACGAGCCGGCGCTCCGACGACCACGCCGGCGGCTGACGGGCAGGCCTGGGCGCCGGGCGGACACGCTCGTCAGCGACAGATCTGCCGGTCGGGCCTTGTGGTCGAGATCACAACGGGAGCAGGATCGAAGGTACGGCGAGTGCTGACAGCTGGAGGCGGGGCGATGACCCGGATCACGGTGAAGGTCGACGGAAGCAGCTTCACGGACGAGGTGGAGCCGCGCACGCTGCTGGTGCACTATCTGCGCGAGCAACTGGGGAAGACGGGCACCGTGATCGGTTGCGACACCGGGAACTGCGGCGCCTGCACGGTTCATCTCGACGGCCGCAGCGTGAAGTCCTGCTCGCTGCTGGCGGTGCAGGCGGACGGGCACCAGGTGACGACGATCGAAGGATTGTCGACGAACGGACAACTGCACCCGATGCAGCAGGCGTTCCACGAGAACCACGCCTTGCAGTGCGGGTACTGCACGCCGGGGATGATTATGCAATCCATCGATCTGATTGTTGACAATCCTGATCCAAGCGAAGAAGACGTCCGGCTCGGGCTGGAAGGCAACCTCTGTCGCTGCACGGGTTACCAGAACATCGTCAAAGCCGTCCGCGCCGCAGCGCAGCAGGCGCGCACCCAGCAGGCAGGAACGCAACCGGCGGGCGCGCAACCGGCGGGTGCGCAAGCGGCGGGTGCGCAAGCGGCGGGTGCGCAAGCGGCGGGTGCGCAAGCGGCGGGTGTGGAGCAGCCGGGCGTGGAGCAAGCGGGCGTGGGCGAGGAGCAGGCGGCGGGCGAGGAGCAGGCGGCGGGCGAGGTGCAGGTGGGTGTGGGCGAGGAGCAGGTGGGTGTGGGGCAGGGTGTTGGGGGTGTGCGGTGACTGCTACCGAGGAGCGGCCGGTGCGGGAGGTTGGTACGCCGCGGCGACGTAAGGAGGATGCCCGGCTGATCACCGGCCGGACTCGCTGGACCGACAACATCGTGCTGCCGGGCATGCTGCATCTCGCGATGGTGCGCAGCCCGTTCGCGCACGCCCGGATCACCGGCATCGACACGACCGCGGCCAAGGAAGCCGACGGGGTGGTTGCCGTCATCACCGGCGCCGACATCGCCGAGGAGCAAGGCGCGCTGCCCAACGCCTGGGCAGTCGTACCGGACCAGAAGGCGCCGACGCACCCGTCCATGGCGGTCGATCACGTCGCCTTCGCGGGCGAGATCGTCGCGCTGGTCGTCGCCCGTTCCGCGGCCGCGGCGAACGATGCGGCGGAGCTGGTCGACGTCGACTACGAGGAACTTCCGCCCGCCCTCGAGCTCCGCGCCGCGGCCCGCGACGAAGTACTCGCGCATCCGGATCTCGGTACGAACGTGTCCGCGGTCTGGTCGTATGACTCGGCCGAAGCCGGCACCGGCGGTGACGTCGAGGCGGCGATCGCGGCCGCCCGTGACGGCGGGATCGTGATCGAGGAGGAGTTCCGCCAGCAGCGGCTGATTCCGGCGTTCATGGAGCCGCGGTCGATTGTCGTCGATCCTACGACTGAACAAATGACAGTCTGGTCGTCGACGCAGGTACCGCACTTCGTGAAGATCTTCATCGCGCTCGTCCTCGGCATCCCGGAGAGCAAGATCCGGGTGATCGCACCGGACGTCGGCGGTGGCTTCGGCGGCAAACTCCAGTTCACGCCGGAGGAAGTACTGACCGTCATCGCGGCCCGCCGGATCGGGAAGCCGTGCAAGTACAGCGAGACCAGGTCCGAGTCGCTGATGTCCGCGCATCACGGGCGGGACCAATGGCAGAAGGTGACGCTCGCCGCGAACGCCGACGGTACGGTGACCGGTCTGAAGGTGGAGCTGACCGCGGACATGGGCGCGTACCTCGGCCTGGTCACCTCGGCGATCCCGTTGCTCGGAGCCTTTATGTACAACGGGATCTACAAGTTCCCGGCGTACCATGTCGGCATCACCAACGTGTTCACCAACAAGACGTGGACCGACGCGTACCGGGGCGCCGGCCGGCCCGAGGCGACGTACGCGATCGAACGCACCATGGACGAACTGGCCGCCCGCGTCGGCGTCGACCCGCTGGAGATCCGCGAACGCAACTGGATCAAGCACGAGGAGTTCCCGTTCACGACGGTCGCCGGACTGCAGTACGACTCCGGCAACTACGAGGCCGCGACCGCGAAGGCGCGCGAGCTGTTCAAGTACGACGAGTTGCGCGCGGAGCAGACGCGACGCCGGGAGTCCGGTGATCCGGTACAGCTCGGGATCGGCGTGTCGACGTACACGGAAATGTGCGGCTTGGCGCCGTCGCGCTGGCTCGGCTCGATGGGGTACGTCGGCGGCGGCTGGGAGCATGCGTCGATCCGGATGCTGCCGACGGGCAAAGTCGAGGTCGTCACCGGCACCAGCCCGCACGGCCAGGGCCACGAGACCGCCTGGAGCCAGCTCGTCGCGGACCGGTTGGGCGTCGCGTTCGAGGACGTCGAAGTACTGCACGGTGACACACAAGTCGCGGTGCGCGGGCTTGACACGTACGGCTCGCGCTCGCTGGCCGTCGGCGGGATGGCGGTGCTGGCCGCGGCGGACAAGGTGATCGAGAAGGCGAAGCCGATCGCGGCGCAACTGCTCGAGGCGAACGCGGATGACCTGGAGTTCTCCGCCGGGCGGTACGGCGTGCGCGGTACGGATGCCGGGATGACAATGGCCGAGCTGGCGTTCGCGGTGTTCCAAGGGCACAAGCTGGACGGCGCCGGGGACGGTTCGCTGGATGCGGACGCGACGCTCGATCCGGAGGACTTCTCGTTCCCGCACGGTACGCATCTGTGCGCGGTCGAGGTCGATACGGAGACGGGCGGTACGACGATCCGCTCGTACGTGAGCGTTGACGATGTCGGCGTTGTCGTCAATCCGCTGATCGTCGAAGGACAAGTCCACGGCGGGCTGGCACAGGGCATCGCGCAGGCGTTGTACGAAGAGGCGGTGCACGACGACTCCGGTACGCTCATCACCGGATCGTTCGATCAGTACTTGTTGCCGGGGGCACCGGATTTGCCGAGGTTCGAGACCGCGCGGACGGAGACGCCGGCGACCACGAATCAGCTTGGCGTGAAGGGCGTTGGCGAAGCCGGCACGATCGCGTCGACACCGGCTGTGGTGAACGCGATCGTCGACGCGCTCCGCCCGCTCGGTGTCACGGACGTGCCGATGCCATGTACGCCATTCCGCGTCTGGAAGGCGATTCAGGAAGGGACGCGCTCATGATTCCCGCGGCGTTCGAGTACTTCAGCCCGGCGACTGTCGACGAGGCGCTGGGGTTGCTGCGCGAGCACACCGACGCGAAGGTGCTGGCCGGCGGGCAGAGCTTGATGCCGGCGCTGCGGTTGCGGTTGGCCGCGCCGGAAGTCGTCGTCGACCTGGGGAAGATCGCCGAGCTGCGGGGCGTACGCGATGATGGCGAGGCGTTGTCGATCGGGGCGATGACGTCGCACAGTGCCGTACAGAATGATCCGTTGATCGGGGAGCACGCGCGCCTGATTTCGTTGGCTACGGCAACTATTGGTGATCCGCAGATCCGGCATCGCGGGACGTTCGGTGGATCGCTGGCGCACGCGGATCCGGCTGCTGACCTGCCGGCGGTCGCGGTGGCGCTGGACGCGTCGTTCGTGATCGCGGGCCGTGATGGGCGGCGTACGGTACCGGCGGGGGAGTTCTTCCAAGGGGTGTTCAGTACGGCGCTCGAGGAGGATGAGCTGCTGGTTGAGGTGCGCGTACCCAAGTACACCGGGTGGGGTGCGCACTACGAGAAGTTCAATCGGGTCGCGCAGGCTTGGTCGATCGTGTCGGTCGCGGCGGCTGTTCGGTTGGACGGCGAGGCGATCGCGGAGGCGCGTGTTGCCCTGGGCAACATGGGCGCGACGCCGATCCGGGCGACGGCGGTTGAGCAGGCGCTGGTCGGGCAACCGGCGACTGCCGAGGCGGTGCGTGCGGCTGCGGCTCGGGCGGCAGATGGCACGGAGCCGACGACCGATCTCAACGGTGACGCTGACTACCGCCGGCATTTGGCCACGGTGCTGACCAGGCGCGCGGTGCTCGCAGCGGCAGGTACGACGTGAAGCTCGAGCACGCGTTCGTCGTACCCGCGCCGATCGGGGAGGTGTGGGACGCGTTCAACGATCTCGAACGGGTGGTCCCATGCTTCCCCGGCGCGACGCTGGAGTCGTACGAGGGTGATGTTTTCACTGGTTCTTGCAGGGTGAAGCTGGGTCCGGTGTCACTGCTGTACACCGGCAGTGGCACCTTCCTGGAACGGGACGCCGGGGATCATCACGCGGTAGTAGATGCCAAGGGCAAGGACAAACGCGGCAACGGCACGGCGACCGCACGCGTCACCACCAAGCTGTCGGAGGCTGATCCCGGCACCACCCGAGTCACCGTAGACACAGACCTGACCATCACCGGCCGCCCGGCCCAATTCGGCCGAGGCCTGATCCAGGACATCTCGACCAAACTCCTCAATCAGTTCACCACTTGCCTGGAATCCAAGCTCACTACCCAACCTGCCGGCACGCCCGAGTCAGCCGGCTCTGGTGGTCCGCCGGCATCAGACGCGCCAGCGACTCCAGCCACCTCAGCCGAACAGGGTTCGCCGTCCGGCGCCGACTCTACTGGGGCTGGTGCGGGGGAGCGTGGTGCGGCGGCGCCGGGTGATGCTCCAGAGCCCGAGGACGCAATCGCGCTGGACCTCGGCAGCACCGTCCTCCCACTCCTAGCCCGCCGAGCCGCCCCTTACCTAATAGGCGCAGCCCTAGCCCTAATCCTCCGCCACCTAATCCGCCGCTGACACCGCGGTCTCCTAGTCGGCCAGACGCGCCATCGGCGGAGCGGTCTGCTAGCTGGCTGGAGGTGCGGCCGGTGGGTCGAAGTAAGGCTGTCCGGTGAAGACAGCTGGTAGTACCAGCCGGTGATTCGCCACCACGGTCAGCCCGGCAGCCTCCTCCATGGTGACCCAGCGCGACTCGCTCACCTCCGCCGAGCACCCAGCCTCACCAGCCACCACCTCGGCCCGGAACACAACCCCGACAATCTGCACCCGTCTCCCGTCCGGATAGACCACGACCACATCCGGGTCCGAGTACACGCCGATCAACCCGGTCACCCGTACCGACAGCCCGGTCTCCTCGTACGTCTCCCGCTCCGCCGCCTCGGCCGGCCGTTCGCCCGGCTCGATCGCGCCACCCGGCAGGCACCACTCGCCGTTGTCAGTCCGCTTGGTCAGCAGCAGGCGGTTGCCGGCCAGTACTGCCGCGACGGCTCCGAGCCGCAGCTGCCCCGTCGCGCCGACGCGCTCCCCGTACTCATGCCGCGTATACCCAGGCACTCGAGCCCGATCGTCAACCATCCAGGAGCCCGTCCCGGCAAGCGCGGTCGGCCTGTTTGGTTGTCTCGGGCAAGCGATAGTGCGGTGCCAACTCCAGTACTCGTTGGACGGCCGTCGGTAGGGTCACGCGATGGCCGACTGATACGTACACAGGCTTGACGCCGTCCTGCGTACGGACCGCGGCGCCTACGACCTCATCGCCATCCACCAACTCAGCTGTCGCGCCACGCTCCCAACCAAGCCGCCCATGTGCGCCGACGAAGGTTGTTTTCGCCACACCAATCGCCGGGATCCCGGTCAGCACGCCGAGATGGCAAGCAAGCCCGAACCGGCGTGGATGGGCCAACCCCTGCCCGTCACACACCAGCAAATCCGGCACAGTCGTGAGCTGCTCAAGCGCAGTCAGCAACGCCGGTACCTCCCGAAACGCGAACAACCCAGGTACGTACGGAAAGGTCGTCGCCCCGCGAACGACAGCCCGATCCACCTCGTCAAGCGTCATCCGATCGAGTACGACGACAGCAGCCGCCAAGCGATCACCCTCGTACGCGACATCGAGCCCAGCCACGTACCGCGGCGCCGGACCCACATCGACTACCTCAACCAGCCCGCGCAACTTCTCCTGAACCGCGATCGCCTCGGCGGCAGTGCTCGGCCAGTCCATCAATTCTCCGGTGACGGCGGACCGCCCGGCGGCCATTCCACCAGCTCGAACCGGTACCCGTCCGGATCGGTGAGCCAAGCGGTCTTCGGCCCATCCGGTCCGTGCACGATCGGTTCGCCGGGCGCCAGGCCGTTGTCGGTCAGCCGCGCGATCGTCTCCGCCAGCGAATCGACCTCGATCGCGAAGTGCTCGAATCCGCGTACCTCAACCGGACCATCGGCCGGTCGGTGCACCAGCTCCAGCGACACCGACTGCTCGTCCGGCAGCCGCAGCCACACCAAGCTGGATCCGTCCTCGAACGGAACCTTGCCCAGGTTCACGTACCCGACGGCGCCGTAGAACGCGAGCGACCGCTCCAAATCACTCACCCGGAGCGCGAACAGCACTGACTTCATCCCCAATGTGTACCTAAGGACAGGTAGTGGTCGGTGATCGGGGCGGGTTCGCGGGCGGTTCAGGCGGGGCGAGGGCATATACGTAGACGACTACGTCCAGTCCTTAGGTTCGCGAAGTGGGCGGGCGATGGGCGGGAGAGGCGCGGTAGGGGAGGATGTGGGCATGCGGATTCTGATTGCGCCGGACAAGTTCGCCGGGACGCTGACGGCGGTTGAGGCGGCGGCGGCGATCGAGGAGGGGTGGCGGCGGCGCGACCCGGAGGCCGAGGTGCTGGTCGCGCCGATGGCGGACGGCGGGCCTGGGTTCATCGATGTGCTGTCGGCGGTTGTGGACGGGAAGTTGCTCTCGGTGACGGTACGGGGTCCGCTCGGCGTGGATACTCCGGCGACGATCCTGCTTGCGGGGGAGACGGCGTACCTGGAGACCGCGCAGGCGTGCGGGCTGCACCTGGTCGAGCCGAAGGAACGGCGGCCGGAGGAGGCGTCGACGTACGGCGTCGGGCAACTGATCGCGGCCGCGGTGGATGCGGGCGCGAAGCGGATCATCCTCGGCCTCGGCGGCTCCGGCACCAACGACGCCGGCGCCGGCCTCCTCGCCGCCCTCGGCGCAACCGCGACCCGGACCGGGACCGCTCACCCCGGCGCCGCAACCGCCGACGGCGCGACCGGCGACCCCGCGATTGCCCGTGCCGAGGTGGATGGTCCAGGGGCCGATGGCGCCGCGGCAGGCGAGGGTGATGTGGCGCGGCTGGATGGTGGGGCGGCGGGGCTGGCCGGCTTGGGGGCGGTTGATCTGCAGCCGGCTCGGGATCGGGTTGCCGGGATCGAGTTCGTCGCGGCGAGTGACGTCGAGAACCCGATGCTCGGGCTGCGCGGCGCGACCAACGTGTTCGGCAGCCAGAAGGGCATCGCGGACGAGCGCAAGCCTGAGGTCGACGGCTGGCTGACGCACTTCGCCGAGCTCGCGGACCGCAAGACCGCCGACAAGAAGGGCGCGGGCGCCGCGGGCGGGCTCGGGTACGCGCTGCTGCTCCTCGGCGCCGAGCGGGTTTCCGGAATCGACCTGGTCGCCGAGCTGACCGGGTTGAAGCAGAAGGCGTCGCAGGTGGATCTGGTCCTGAGCGGCGAGGGCGCGTTCGACTTCCAGTCCCGTGACGGCAAGGTGATCGCCGGCGTCGCGAAGGTGGCGAACGACGCGATGCGGCCCTGCGTCGTACTGGCCGGGAAGGTACTGATCGGTTCGCGCGAGATGCGCTCGATGGGCGTCGAGTCGGCGTACGCGCTGGTGGACGCGGTCGGTGAGGAGCAGGCGTTCGCGGACCCGCACGGGTCACTCGCTGTAGTCGCCGAGCGCGTCGCCAAGACCTGGGCCCGCTGACCTGGGCCTGCTGATCTGGGCCTGCTGATCTGGGCCTGCTGATCTGGGCCTGCTGACCGGGACCCGCCGGCTTGGGTCGGGCCTCGCCCGCTGACCAGCGTGACCGGCGCGCCGGGGAGTGGTCGACGCGTGGGACAGCCGGGCGGGATGGTTGATCTGTGAAATTGGTGTGCGACCATGGGAATGAGCGCGGGACGGCCGTTGTTGACCCGTGTTGACATGAGACTTCCGTGCCGGCGGAGCGCGTGCGGCGGCACTTGAGAGATGACTGGAGTCAGGGATGACTGAAGCGCAGACCGAGCAGGCCGTCGCCACTGGTGTACTCCTCACCGACGGGGCCGCCGCCAAGGTGAAGGCGCTGCTGGACCAGGAAGGCCGCGACGACCTCGCGCTGCGGGTGGCCGTGCAGCCGGGCGGGTGCTCCGGGCTGCGGTACCAGCTGTTCTTCGACGAGCGTCAGCTCGACGGTGACGTGGTCGCGGACTTCGACGGCGTCAGTGTCGTGACCGACCGGATGAGCGCGCCGTACCTGAAGGGCGCGAGCATCGACTTCGTCGACACGATCGAGAAGCAGGGTTTCACCATCGACAACCCGAACGCCACCGGCTCCTGCGCCTGCGGCGACTCGTTCAACTGAGCTGAAACTTTTTCAAAACCCCTGATCACCGCGGTGACCAGGGGTTTTGGCATGTCCAGAGTGCGGAAGCGACCGTCCCAAGGTGTGAATCCAACGCTTGTTGGGTACGGCTTCCGCTGTGTGGGACTACATAACAGAGCGTCACTCGCAATTGCTCTACCAGAGCTATCAGCACCTCAGCCTGGTCATCCAGTGCGTGCTGCTGGCGACCGTGATCGCGGTCGGCCTGGCAGTTTTCGTGCACCGCAATCCACGGATAGCGTCACTGGCCGGTGCGATCAGCGCCGTCGGTCTGACCATCCCGTCGTTCGCGCTGCTCGGCCTGATGATCCCGGTGGCCGGTATCGGCACCGCGACGTCGGTGGTCGCGGTGACCTTCTACGCCAGCCTGCCGATCCTGCGGAACGCCGTCGTCGGCCTGGCCGGCGTTGACGCGACGCTGATCGAATCGGCCCGTGGGATGGGGATGGGCGCGATCCGGACGTTGCTCCGGATCGAGCTGCCGCTGGCCTGGCCGGTGATCCTGGCCGGCGTCCGGGTCTCGGCCCAGATGTCGATGGGCATCGCGGCCATCGCGGCGTACGTGCTCGGGCCCGGCCTGGGCAGCTTCATCTTCACCGGCCTGACCCAGATCGGTGGCAAGAACGCACTCAACTCCGCGCTGGTCGGCACGATCGGCGTTGTCCTGCTCGCTCTGATCCTTGACGCTTTGCTGCTGCTCGTCGGCCGCCTGACCACCTCGAGAGGTATCCGTGTCTGAATCCATCGTGACCGAGGACAGCGCCGGCGCCAGTACCAGCCCGGCCGACGAGATCAGCGGCGTCGACATCGAGCTGACGAACGTCGTCAAGCGCTACCCGGGGCAGAAGAAGCCGGCCGTCGAGGGGTTGTCGCTGCACATCCCGGCCGGCGAGATCGTGATGTTCGTCGGACCGTCCGGCTGCGGCAAGACCACCTCGCTGAAGATGATCAACCGGCTGATCGAGCCGACGTCCGGCAGCATCCGGATCGGTGGCGAGGACGTCAGCCGGCAGGACGATGACGATCTGCGGCGCCGGATCGGGTACGTGATCCAGGGCGGCAGCTTGTTCCCGCACATGACCGTGACACAGAACATCGCGCTCGTACCGGGCCTGCTCGGGTGGGACAAGCGGCGTACGGCGGAACGTGTCGATGAACTACTCGAACTCGTCGGTCTGGACCCGGCCCGGTACCGCAACCGCTACCCGAGGGAACTGTCCGGCGGTCAGCAGCAGCGCGTCGGCGTCGCCCGCGGACTGGCGGCCGATCCGCCGGTGATCCTGATGGACGAGCCGTTCGGTGCGGTCGACCCGATCACCCGGCAGCGGCTGCAGGACGAACTGCTCAGCATCCAGGAGGAACTGCGCAAGACGATCGTTTGTGTCACCCACGATTTCGACGAGGCGGTGAAGCTGGGTGACCGGATCCTGATCCTGACCGAGGGCGCGAAGATCGCGCAGTACGACACCCCGGAGGCGATCCTGGCGAATCCGGCCGACCGGTTCGTCGCCGACTTCGTCGGGGCCGGGGCGGCGCTGAAGCAGCTGACGCTGAGCCGGGTCAGCGAGATCGAGTTGTGCCAGCCGACGGTTGCCGAGATCGGCGACCCGGCGCCCGCGGTCCTGCGGGCCGCGCAAGCGGCCGGTGACGACTCGGTGGTGGTACTCGACCGCCGCCGCCGTCCGGTCGACTGGATGTGGACAACCGATTTGTCGAATGTTGACAATGTGCCGGCGCCGCACGAGGACACCGATCTGGTCACCATCGACCGGCGCGCCACGCTGAACGACGCGCTCGACACGATGCTGATGTCCAGCCACGGCAGCGCGGTCGTCACCGGGCGCCGGGACGAGTACCTGGGCGTCGTCGACTTCCAGTCGGTGCTGGCCCGGATCCAGGACGCCGCGCCGAACGGCTCCGACCCGGAACCCGAGGTCGCGCCGTGACAGTGACCGAACCAGGACCTGATACCAGGTCCAAGGAGAACCTTGCCGATGCGAAGGCGACCGCGGCCGGGCTCGCGTCGAATCGGGCGCGGCGGCCGTCCTGGGGACTGCTGATCGGGCAGCCGCTGTTCGTCGCGATCGTCGTCGGCGGGTGGGCGATCTGGCGGTCGCGGGCCGAGCTCGACTCAATCGAGCAACGCCAGCTCGACTGGAAACTCGTCGGCCAGTTGACCGTCCAGCACCTCGAACTCACCGCCGTCGCGACGATCATCGTGCTCATAGTCGCGGTCCCACTCGGCATCCTGCTGACCCGCCCCCGGGCCCGCCGCGCCGCACCGATCGTCGTCGCGATCGCGAACGCCGGTCAGGCCGCACCGGTGATCGGCCTGATCGTGCTGCTGGCGATTTGGCTGGGCTTCGGTTTCTGGACCGCGATCCTCGCACTCTGCTTGTACGCGATTCTGCCCGTGCTGCGAAACACGATCGTCGGCCTGCAAGGAGTTGACCGTACGCTCGTCGAGGCCGGCCGCGGCATGGGTATGTCGAACGTGGCGGTTCTCGGGCGGATCGAGCTTCCGCTGGCCGTCCCGGTGATCATGGCCGGCATTCGTACCGCGCTGGTGCTCGTTGTCGGCACCGCGACCCTCGCGACGTTCATCGACGCCGGGGGACTGGGCAGTCTGATCACCACGGGCATCCGTCTGCTCAGGTACCCGGTGCTGATCAGCGGAGCCGTACTCGTTGCTGCCCTGGCTCTGCTCATCGACTGGGCGGGCCGCGTACTCGAAGAAGTAACTCGACCGAGGGGACTCGGATGAAGCGGCTCGTAGCGGCAGGGGCCGCGCTACTTCTTGTTCTGTCCGGTTGCGGGCTTGGTACCAGCGGTGGTTTCGTGCCGACCGGCGCGCTCGAAGGACCGCTGCGTTCGGTGAAGAACCTGGACGGCCTGACCATCGGCATCGGCTCGAAAAGCTTTCAGGAACAGCTGATCCTGGGCAAGATCGCGGCGATCCTGATGCAGTCGGCCGGCGCGCATGTGAAGGACCTGACGAACATGCCGGGCAGCGACACCTCCCGGCAGGCGATGCTGCAAGACCAGATCCAGATGTCGTGGGAGTACACCGGGACCGCCTGGATCTCGTACCTGGGCCATGACACCGGTATCCCGGACAAGCAGGAGCAATACGAGGCCGTACGCAAGGAGGACGAGGCGAAGTACGGGCTGATCTGGCTGAAGCCGGCGCCGATGAACAACAGCTACGGTTTCGCGATGACCCGGAAGGAGTCCGACCGGCTGCACATCACCAAGCTGTCGCAGGTCGCGTCGCTGCCGGTGAAGGAGCGTACGTTCTGCGTCGAATCCGAGTTCGCGAACCGGAACGACGGGTTCGAGCCGATGCTGAAGCACTACGGGATCCCGATCGGTACGGGGGTTCCGCGGAACAACATCAGGACCCTGGACACCGGTGCGGTGTACGCGGCAACCAATCATGGGGACTGCCGGTTCGGCGAGATCTTCACGACTGATGGGCGGATCAAGTCGCTCGACCTGGTCGTGTTGCAGGACGACAAGAAGTACTTCCCGGCGTACAACGTGGCGCCGGTGGTGAGTAAGAAGGTGCTGGACAAGTATCCGCAGTTGCGGGACCTGTTCCAGCCGGTGTCGGACAAGCTGACCGATCCCGTCCTGATCGAGCTGAACGCCCAGGTCGACGTCGAGGGGCGCGAACCCGCCGACGTCGCCATGGACTGGCTGGTCAAGGAAGGCTTCGTCAGCCGGGACTGACATTGGCCGGCGTTAGCCGTGGCTGATTGCTGACTCCCGGGCTCGTTTCGGGAGCAGGTAGCTGACGGCGAGGCTGATCACGAATAGGCCGATCGCCAGCAGGACGGACGTTTTGGTGGCGCCGAGGAACGCGTGGGCCGGCAGTAGCTGGAAGAACACTGTGCCGATCACGGCGACACCGACGGCGCCGCCGTACTGCTGCATGGCGGTGAGCACACCGGATGCGGATCCGGCGGCCTGGTCGTCGATCGAGGCCAGGATGATGTCGAACAGCGGCGCGAACACGAGGCCGGCGCCGATCCCGGTGGCCAGTGTCGCTGGGACCAGGTTCCAGATCGTGGTCGCGTCGCCGTACGTGTGCAGGGTGAGCCAGACGCCGCCCATCGCCACGGCCATCAGCGCGATGCCCAGCTGAAGGGCGCCGCGGCCGAGACGGGGAGCCAGTACGGCGCCGGACACCGGTGCGCCGATCGCGATCCCGAGCGAGAACGGCACCATCGCGAGGCCGGCTTTGAGCGGGCTGTAGTGCAGTCCCAGCTGGGTGAACAGGTTGAACACCAGCATGAAGCCGTTCATCGCGAGGAAGAATGTGGTGATCACGCCGAGGCCGGCCACGTACCCACGGTTGCGGAACAGCGACGGGTCGATCACCGGGTTCGCGGACCGGCGCTCCCGCCAGCCGAAGAGCGCGAAGACGACAACCGAGCTGGTCAACATCAGGATTGTCCACAATGGCCAGCCGAGCTCACGGCCCTGGACCAGCGGATAGATCAGCAGACCGGACGCGGCGCTGACCAGGAGTACGCCGAGCGCGTCGAGCCGGGAGGCACCTGGGGTCTTGACCTCGGGCATGAACCGGAGCGCGCCGATCAGGGCAGCGAGGCCGATCGGCAAGTTGATGAAGAAGATCGTCCGCCAGCCGGCACCGAGCCAGTTCGCGTCGATCAGTACACCGGCCAGGATCGGTCCGGCCACCGCGGACAGTCCCATCACCGGGCCGAACATCGCGAACGCCTTGCCGAGTTCGTCCGCCGGGAAGATCGCCTTCAGAATCGCGAACCCCTGCGGAATCATCACCGCCCCGAGCAGCCCTTGGGCGACCCGGCTGCCGATCAGCAACTCCGGGCTTGTCGACAATCCACAAACCGCCGACGCGACCGTGAACCCCACCGCCCCGATCACGAACAGCCGCTTCCGCCCCACCAGATCCCCGAGCCGCCCGAAGGTGATCAGCCCGATCGCGAACGCCAACGTGTACCCGGCCAGCATCCACTGCATCGCCGACTCCGACCCGCCAAGCTCAGCCCGAATCGACGGCGCCGCAATGTTCACAATCGTCGCGTCAACAAGATCCATCACCTCAGCAACCAAAATCGTCACCAACACAACCCACCGCCACCGGTAAACCAGCCCCCCACCACCCCCATCCCCACCGCCGCTGCCGCTGCTGGTCCCGCTGCTGGTGCCGCCGCTGCTGGTGCGTGTGCTTGTGGGAATGCTGGTGCTGGTGCTGGTGCTGGTGCTGGTGCTGGTGCTGGTGCTTGTGCTTGTGCGGGTGCTTGTGCGGGTGCTTGTGCTTGTGGGAACGCTGGTGGGGGTGCTGTTGCTGGCGGCAACCTCGCCACCCGCGCCGCTGTCACCCACCACGCTGCCACCCGCGCCGCCATCACCGATCACGCTGCCACCCGCGC